>DATLUQ010000048.1 GCA_035533015.1 Gemmatimonadaceae bacterium
CCGCTTTCGACGGGCACGTCGGGCGCTTGTTCAGCGGCTGCAGCCTTGGCAGTGGACACGTCTTCCATCCCTTTCCGCCCCGACGGCGGATGGTTGAAATCGGGCTTGTGCTTCATGAGGATAAAGTTCGTTCTCCAACCCCCCCCGTGCAATGAGCATGCCCGAAAAGCCTGTCAGGACGGCGGGGAGGCAGCGCCGGCAGGCAGCGGCGCGGGGGAAGGCTGGCCGGCGCGAATGGAAAGTCTCATCCGGATGGAGTGGTCGAAGGTGGGGCGCCTGTTGCTCGCGGTCGAGGTGCTTTCGCCGTCATCTGCCCGGCTCGATCGCGGTCTCAAGCGCGAGTTCTACGTGCGGGCCCCGGTGGACGAGTACTCGTATCCCGTCCCCAGCGGTGAAATAGCGGCCGCGCTCCATCGCCACGCCCGCGACACCGAAGAAGCGTGGCGACACGCTGGAGACCGCCGGATCGCGACGGTCGAGCGTCGGCACCGGGCGGCGCGGGCGTTGACTCGCCCAGGAACCGCCGGGTATCTTTGAATCCCGACAACAGCTATCGGGATTACTCGAACTCCGACCCCGTCCAGGCACCCGATCCGCCGCTTCACGATGCCGCCAGCCGAGCCAATCGAGTCGTCTGATACCCCCATCCGGCCGTGGTCGCCCACGGCCGGCAATGCCCCCGGGGCGCGCCGCGCACGCCGCATCGCCACCCGCCTTGCGCTCGTGCTCGCGGTGCTCGCGGTGGCCTCCGTGCTCGCCTGGCAGGCGGTGACGGCCTCCGGCAACCCCGATCCCACAGCAGCCCACGCCTCCGGTGCCGTGGCGATGTTCGACATCGGCGTGCTCACCTTCCGCGAGGGGTTGGAGTGCATCCTCGTCCTCGCCGCGATCACGGCCAGCATGGTGGGGGGCGAACAACCGTATCGCCGTCCGGTGGCGGCGGGAGCCGGCGTCGCATTCGCGGCGACGCTCGCCACCTGGTTTGCGGTGGCCGGCGTGATGACGCGGCTCTCGGAGAACATTCCCGCGCTCGACCTGCAGGCCGTTACGGGGCTCGTGGCCATTCTGGTGTTGCTGCTCGTCATGAACTGGTTCTTCCACAAGGTCTACTGGACGGGCTGGATCAGCGTGCACACGCGCCGGAAGAAGGAACTGATGCACGGTGCGGGGGTGGCCAACCGGCCGCCTGCTGAGCCCACGCCGGCGATCTCCCGCCGCCGGCTCCTCTGGGGGCTCGGGCTGCTCGGCTTCACCTCGCTCTACCGCGAGGGGTTCGAGGTCGTGCTTTTCCTGCAGAGTTACCGGCTGCAACTGGGCGACCTGATCGTGCTGCGCGGAGTGCTCGTGGGACTCGCGCTCACGTCCGTCGTCGCCGTGCTGACCTTCGTGGCCCAGCGGCGGCTCCCGTACCGCAAGATGCTGGTGCTCACCGGCGTGCTCCTGGGCGGCGTGCTGCTCGTGATGGTGGGCGAACAGGTACAGGAGATGCAGCTGGCGCGCTGGATTCCCACGACCACGATACACCCGTTGCGCACGTTCATCCCGGGTTGGGTGGGACTCTGGTTCTCCGTGTTTCCCACGGTGCAGACATTGGGCGCGCAGCTCCTCGCCGCGCTGCTCGTGATCGGATCGTACGTGGTGGCGCGGGCGCGCGTGGCGGCGGGGGCGGAGGCCTAGGCTTCAGCCCGTCTCGCCGTGCACCGCGGCGAACGTACGGCATGGGGGCTTCCATGAGGCCCCAATCCCGCGCCAGCCGCATCGCACGCCGGCGGGCCCCTTGAGGCGCGTCGGGCGCCGGCCTATAGTTCACATTATGCAACAATTGCCACGCGTGAAGCGTAGCACGAGCGCCGACCGGTGCGCCGAGGCCGTGGTGGACGCCGGGCTCGCCGTGTCGCGACTCGTGCGCGCCCAGTTGCGCCGCACCCGGCCCCGCGGGCTCACCCTGCCCCAGTTGCGCGCCCTGGCGTTCGTGAATGCCGACCCGGCCTGCGCTCCGTCGCAGGTGGCCGAGTACCTGATGCTCAGCCGCCCGGCCGTCACGCGCCTGTTGGACGGGCTCGTGCGCCGCAAGCTGGTCACGCGACATCCCGATCCCAGCGACCGCCGGCGACTCCGCCTCGCGCTCACGAGCGCCGGCCGCGCCCACCTCGAGTCGTACTTCGCCACCGCCCGCGCGATCGTCGCGGCGCGACTCGGCGCCCTCTCGGCGCGCGACCGCCGTGCAGTGGAACGCGCCATGCGCCTCGTGTTTCCCCTCATCGCCGCCACGCCCTCCGAGGACGCCTAGCGGTGGATCAGGACCGCGGCAAATGGGTGATCGCCGGCACGGTGATGATCGGCAACATCATGGCCGTGCTCGACTCGAGCATCGTCAACGTCGCGCTCCCCGACATGGCGGGCAACCTCGGCGCCACGGTCGAGGAGATCACGTGGGTGGTGACCGGGTACATCCTGGCCAACGTGCTGGTGATGCCGATCGTCGGCATGCTGAGCGCACGCTACGGCCGCAAGCGGCTGTACATGGTCGCGATCGCCGTGTTCACCGGGGCCTCCATGATGTGCGGCATGGCGCACACCCTGCCCGTGCTCGTGCTCTATCGCGCCGTGCAGGGGATGGCGGGCGGCGTGCTGATCACCGTGCCGCAGGCCGTGCTGCGCGAGAGCTTCCCGCCCGCCGAACAGGGACTGGCGATGGGCGTGTACGGGATGGGGGTGGTGCTGGCGCCGGCCATCGGTCCCACGCTCGGCGGGTGGCTCACCGATCGGTACTCCTGGCCATGGGTGTTCTTCATCAACGTGCCGATCGGAATCATCAACCTGTTCATGGTGCAGCGCGTGCTGCGCGATCCGCCGTACCTGGAGCGCAGGCGTGACCCGCTCGACGTGCCGGGGCTGGCATTCATGATCCTGGGGCTGGGCGCGTTCCAGCTCATGCTCGAGGAGGGCCAGCAGGACGACTGGTTCCAGTCCGCCTTCATCGTGCGGCTGGCGGTGGTGGCGGCAATCGGGATGGTGCTGTTCGTCTGGCGCGAGCTGACCACCGAGCGCCCCGCGGTGAATCTGCGCATCCTGCGGAACGTGTCGTTCGCCGCGGCCACGTTCCTGGGCGGGGTGATGGGCGCGGGACTGAGCGGCACGCTGTTCATCCTTCCGCTGTTCCTGGAGGGGCTGCTGGGATTCACGGCGATGGACGCGGGGCTCGCGCTCATGCCGCGCAGCCTCGCGATGCTCGTGGTGATGCCGATCGCGGGCCGCCTGTACAACCGGACAGGGGCGCGGTGGATGGTGGCGCTGGGGTTGATGTTCCTCGTCGTGGGCCACTGGCAGCTCTCGCACCTCACGACGCAGACCGGGATCTGGGATCTGGTGCTGCCGCAGGTGTGGACCGGCGCGGGGTTCAGCTTTCTGTTCGCAGCGCTGAGCACGGCGGCGCTCTCTGCAATTCCGAAGGCCCGGATGACGGCGGCCACGGGGGTGTACAACGTGGTGCGGCAGGTGATGGGCAGCATCGGGATCGCGGTCTTCGCGACCGCGCTCACGCACGGACAGCAGCGGTACTACGCCCTGCTGGCCGAGCACTCATCGAGCATCGTGGCGCGGCAGTGGCTGCGCGACGTGACGGGCCAGATGCAGGCGTTGGGGGCGAGCCTCGGAGTGGCGCAGCACCGCGCGCTGCAGTTGCTCGGATTGCGAGTGAGCGCGCAGGCGACGGTGCTGTCGTACAACGACATCTTCGCGGCCCTCGCGATCACGTTCGCGGCGGTGGCTCCGCTCATCCTGCTGCTGCCGCGGAAAGTGGACCACAGTGAGCCGATCGAGATCGCCGTGGAGTAGGCGCCGCATGCGCAGGTCAGCCAGCGGCGGCGAGCATCCTGCGCACGAGATTGAGCGCCGCCTGCGCCGCGCGCTGGCGAACCTCCTGCCGATCGCCCCACAAGTGGAGCGGCACGGCACGCACGTCGCCGGCAACATCGGCGGCGATCCACACCGTTCCCACCGGCTTCTCGGGAGTGCCGCCGTCGGGACCCGCGATGCCGGTGACCGCCAGGCCGATCCCGGCGCCGGTGCGCTCGCGCGCGCCAGTAGCCATCGCACGGGCGACCGGTTCGCTCACCGCCCCGTGCGCGCGGATCGTCGCGGCGGGCACGCCGAGCAGTGAGGTCTTGATCTCGTTGGCGTAGGCGATCGCGCCGCCCACGAACACGTCGCTCGCCCCGGGAATACGCGTCAGCCGCTCGCCCACCATGCCGCCGGTGCAGCTCTCTCCCACGGCTATCCTGAGTCCGCGCTCGCGACAGGAGTCCAGCACGGCGGCCGCGAGGTCCGTGTCGCCGTCGCCGTACAGATCGGCGTCGAACGCAGCGCGCAGCCGGCCGGCCGCGGCGTCCAGACGGCGGTCGGCCTCGGCCGCCGGCAGGCCGCGCACCGTGAGCCGCAGATCGACGCCGTCGACGTTGGGAAGATAGGCAAGCGACGCCTCGGGCACGCCGCCGGGGATCGCCGCCACGCGCTCGGCGATCAGCGATTCGGCCAACCCGGTGGTGCGCAGCGTGAGCGATCGGACCACGCGGTCGCCGCCCACGCGCGCGCGGAGCATGGGCAGCAGCGTGTCATCGAGCATGCCCCGCATCTCGCGCGGCACGCCAGGCAGCATGGCCACCCAATGGCCGAGGTCGTCTTCCAGCCAGATGCCGGGGGCGGAGCCGTGGTTGTTGCGAAGCTTGGTGGCGCCCTCGGGAATCATCGCCTGCTGGCGGTTGGCAGCGGGGATCTCCCGCCCGAAGCGGGTGCGCCACCGCTCGGCCATCCAGGCGAAGTGTTCCTCGTCGAAGCGCATCTCGCGTCCGAACAGCACGGCGATGGAGGGCTTGGTGAGGTCGTCGCTGGTGGGGCCGAGGCCGCCGGTGGTGATCACGGCGCCGGCGCGGTCGAGGCCGTCGCGCACCGCCGCTGCGATCTGCGTGGCTTCGTCGCCTACCGTGGTGCGGCGTTCGATCTCGACGCCGATGTCGGCCAGATGGCGGGCGATGTACGCGGCATTCGTATCGATGGTGAAGCCGAGGAGCAGTTCGTCCCCGATCGTGACCAGTTCAATCTTCATGTCCGGGCATCCGTGTCGGGTTCCGTGCCACGCCACCAATCTACACGCGGGCGGACATCGAGCACGGAGAGGTGGACCGGGGGATCCGGATCAGCGCGGCGCGGCGCCGAGGAGCCGCCCGAAGCGGCTCAGGTACA
The DNA here is from genome assembly GCA_035533015.1 of Gemmatimonadaceae bacterium. Taxonomy (NCBI): domain Bacteria; kingdom Pseudomonadati; phylum Gemmatimonadota; class Gemmatimonadia; order Gemmatimonadales; family Gemmatimonadaceae; species Gemmatimonadaceae bacterium. The sequence continues at coordinate 5,242 of DATLUQ010000048.1, forward strand.
GCCAGAGCGAGTAGATGGTGAGCACCGTGGCGCCGATCATCATGAACACGCCGACGATGCCATTGAAGTTCGCGAAATAGCGCCATCCGTCACCGCTCCACTGGCGGTTCACGGCCACCGTGGCAATGAAGAACCAGAAGAAGGCCGAGCCCACCCACACGAGCTGCATGGCCGTCTTCCACTTGGCGGGGCCAATGGCGGAGATGACGACGCCGCGCGAGCGGGCGATCTGCCGGAACACGGACATGAACGCCTCGCGGCCGAGTATGACGACCGGGATCCACCAGGGGAGCCCGACGAGACCGAACGGGGTCACGAACGGGAAGGCGGCGAGACCGCTGGTCTTCATCACGGCGCCGACGGATCCGGCCACCATCGGGAGATGGAGCGGCGAGACGAGCGACGCCGAGGTCCCCGACCCGGTGAGCACGAACATCGGGACGAGGGTGGCCACGAGGAGGAGCTTGTCGGCGAGCGGATCGAGGAGCCGGCCGAGGTCGGTTTCCTGCGCACGCGACCGGGCGAGGTAGCCGTCGATGTAGTCGGTGATGGCGGCGAGGGCGAACAGGGCCCAGGCGGTGAAGCGGAGCGTGGACGACCCGGAGAAGGGCAGCCAGGCGATGAACGGCGCCGCGACGATGCGCCCCGCGCTCAGCCAGTTCGGGAGGTTCACTGGAGGCCCGCGCCGCTCAGGCCAGCGACTTGAGCACGAGCTTGCTCACCGCGCGCAGCGTCTCGAACACGCCGTCGCCGCTGATCGCCACGGCTTCGAAGTACTGGGCACGTTCCATCCACTCACCCGTGGGGAGCCGCTCGATGAGGTTCTCGCCTGCGTGATACGGATCGGGCGTCACGCGCTGGCGGACCACGTCGGACACTTCCCACCCCGGATTGAGGGCGGCCTGGAGATCGGCCACCGGCGCCGCGTTCGGCAGGTCGCGCTTGTTATACTGAACAACGAATGGCATTTTCGTGAGGTCGTACCCGTACTCGGACATGTTGTCGTACAGGTTCTGCATGGCCTCCTGGTTGGCCTCCATCCGCTCGAGCTGCGAGTCGCCCACGAAGATGATCCCGTCCACGCCTTTGAGGATGAGCTTGCGGCTGGCGTTGTAATACACCTGGCCGGGCACCGTATACAGGTGGAACCGGGTCTTGAACCCACGGATCGTGCCGAGGTCCACGGGCAGGAAGTCGAAGAACAGGGTGCGCTCGGTCTCGGTGGCGAGCGAGATGAGCTTGCCGCGCGTGTCGGGCTGCACCTTGCCGTAGACGTGCTCGAGGTTCGACGTCTTGCCGCCCAACCCCGGGCCGTAGTAGACGATCTTGCAGTTGATCTCGCGCGACGCGTAGTTGATCATCGACATGCTGTGGGTCTCCCGTTACTGGAACAGCTTGTCGATCTCGTCGTCGGCGCCGGCGAGAATGTTGGGCGCCGCCGGTTGTCCCGACGTGCCGCGCGTGAACACCGCTTCGAAGAGTCGCCTGAGTTCTTCGACTGTCTGCTTCATCTTGAGACGGACCAGGCCAAGGGTGGTGCGGTTGTCGAACAGGACGACCAGAATGACGCGCCCCGCGACGTCCGCCAGATACATCGATTCCTTCTCACCCTGGTGGAAGAGCGAGTTGAAATCCGACTCGCCGATGAGCTGAGCCAACTGGTCGTTGGCACTGAAATCGGCGGCGGTCAGCGAGGCGAACGTCGTGGGATCGAACTTCGGCTGCTCGCCGACCGTGGCCACGAGCTGCCCTGTGCGATCCACCAATAGCGCGCACCGCGCACTGCTGTCCGTGAGGAATCGCTGCAACGCCACCGTGATGGCATTGGAGTCGCCCTCCGTGAATGACCAGCTCGCTGCGCCAACGGACATGAGATCTCGCCTGTCTATTCGAGGTACGCGTGCATCCGCTGCAACATGCGCTCGCCGCGCCGGCGGAGGCGAGGTCTGGGCTCCCACTCCACGTATTCGGCGAGCAACCGGGCCGTCTTCGGCCCCGGCCGTCCCCTAAGGTAGCCCAGAGCAGCCATCCGCCGCACCGCGCTGCCACTGAACAGATCCCGCCGGGAACGCGCCATCTGCGCACTCCATGCCATGAGGCCCACCACGACCCCGCCCACGAACCCCGCGGCCATCGCGGCCCGATCGCGGTGTGCCACTACATCGCCCTCCGCGCCGACAGCGCCCGGGCAATGGTCACCCCGTCTGCATACTCGAGATCACCGCCCACCGGCAACCCCAACGCGATGCGCGTGACCGACACCTCCGCAGCGCCCGCGGTCGCAAGCTCCCGCTGCACGAGCAGCGCAGTCGCCTCGCCCTCGAGGCTCGGATTGGTGGCCACGATCACCTCCCGTACCTTCCCTGCACGCGCCCGCTCGACCAGCTGCGCCACGTTGAGATCGTCCGGACCCACGCCTTCGAGCGGGGACAACCGCCCGCCCAGTACGTGGTACACGCCGCGAAACTCTCCTGCCCGCTCGATGGCGCCGATGTCCGAGGCCTCTTCCACCACACATACCACCGCCTGATCCCGGCGCGGATCGCGGCAGATCACACACAGCGCTTCTTCGGTGAGGTTGAAGCACCGCTCGCACGGCTGCACCCGTTCACCCAACGTCAGCAGCGTCTGCGCCAGCCGCCGGCTCTGCTCCGTTGGCTGCTTGAGCAAATGGTAGGTAAGCCGGAGCGCGGTCTTGCGACCGATGCCCGGCAGCTTGGCGAATTCGGTAGCCAACTCGTCGATCGCGGACACGTTAGAACGGCAGCTTGAACGGAAGCTGAAGTCCGCCGGTCAGCGCACCCATGTGCTCCTGCGCCTGAGCCTGTGCCTTCTTTTGTGCCTCCGTAACTGCAACCACGACCAGATCTTCCAGCATTTCAACGTCGGCCGGATTGACCACCGAGGGATCGATCTTCACGGCCTTGACCGCCCCGGTGCCATTGACCTCCACGGTCACCAAGCCGCCGCCGGCGGCCCCGGTGACGACCATCTGCTCCAGCTCGGCCTGCATCTGTTGGACCTTGCCCTGCATCTCCTGCGCCTGCTGCAGGATCTTCATGAAGTCTCGCATCGCATCCGCAACGTAGTGAGGGTTAAAACTACCCCTCGCCGAGGGGCCTAAGCAAGCACGACCGCCTCAATCCACGACGTCCAGATCGAGGACGTCGATGGCGGCGCCGAGTATCGGATTCTGCTGGCGGAGTTTGTCCAGCCGCTGGCTGCGGATCATCGCGTCGGTCAGACGCTTTGGCGCGTCCCCCTGACCCGTTGTGGACACCGAAATGCGCGCCACGCCGGTGAACGACTCCCGCAGGATGGCCAGGATCTCGGCGTGTTTCTCCTCGATGACCTCGGCGTGGAACGGATTGGGTTCCTTCTGCTGAATGACCACCTCGCCCCCACCTTTGGCCGACACGGCGGACGGCGTGCCGTTTTCGAGTGCGCTGGCCAGGACGCTCATGCCGGCGGCACGCACCCGCTGCACCAGCTCGGCCCAACGCTCCGTCACCAGGCGCAGGTCCAGGGGCACGGGTCGCGGTGCGGACGAGGGCGACGCATCGGCCAGCATCACCGCCTGCGCCGGACGCGGGGCCGGGAGGTCGGCCGTCGGGGGCCGACCTGCCGCCGGCGCCGCCGGGAGCGGTGGCAACTCCGGGCCCGCCGCACTCACGGGCTGCCGGTTCGGCGCAGCGGCGTCGCGCCGCGGCGCCGTTCGCGCCGCGGCAGGTTGCGCTGCGGGCGCGGACCGCGGGGCGACGGCCGTGCCGCCACCTCCGCCCATGGCTCTCAGCACCTCTTCGATCTCCACGGTGCGGTCCATGAGAGCGAAGCGCACGAGCAGCATCTCCACGAGCATCTGCTGCTGGCCGCTCTTGCGGAACTGCGGTTCCAGTTCGGCCATGGCGCCCAGCATGCGCAGGAGATCACCCGCCGGGAGCCGCTTGGCGCGTTCAGCGAGCGCGAGGCGCGCCGGTTCGGAAAGCTCGGGGGCCGTACCGCCGAGCGTGATGGCGAGCTGCGCGCGAAGCATGTCGGCGAGCCCGGTCAGGAAGACGCCGAAATCGACGCCGGCGTCGGCGACACGCCCTACGAACGGGAACACGTCGCCAGCCCGCCGTTCGGCGATGATATCGAGCAGCGCGATGAACTCGTCCTCGGGCACGAGTCCCAGCGCCTCGCGCACGCGTGCGGCGGTGAGGGGGCCCTCTTCCATGGAGAGGACCTGGTCGGTGAGGCTGAGCGCGTCGCGCATGGAGCCGTCGGCGGCGCGCGCAATCATGCGCAGCGCCTCAGGCTCGGCGGTCACCTGCTCCGCTTTGAGAATCACCTCCAGTCGCTCGCGGATGTCGCCCGCGCCCATCCGTTTGAAATCGAAGCGTTGGAGCCGGCTGAGCACCGGGGCGGCGGCCTGGGCGATCTTCTGCGGCTCCGTGGTGGCAAAGACGAACACGACGCGCGGAGGCGGCTCCTCGAGGATCTTGAGCAGCGCGTTCCACGCCTCGCGTGTGAGCATGTGCGCCTCGTCCACGATGTACACTTTGTAGCCGTGCTCGCCCGAGGGGGCGTACATGGCGCGCTCGCGAAGCTCGCGGGCGTCGTCCACGCCGCGGTTGCTGGCCGCGTCGATCTCGACGACGTCCAGGGAAGCCCCGCCGCTCCAGATGCGCATGCACGCGTTGCACACGCCGCACGGCTCGCCCGCTTCGAGGGTGAGCGCCTCGTTCGAAGCGCTCCCGCCTCCCGCCTCCGCGCCTCCCCCTGCGGCGAGCGCCGCCCGGGCCGCGTTCAGCCGCTCGCAGTTGAGCGCCATGGCGAGTACGCGGGCAAGCGTGGTCTTGCCCACCCCGCGAGGACCGCAGAGCAGATACCCGTGAGCCACGCGGCCGCGCGCGATCGCCCCCTTGAGCGTATTCGCGACGTGCGATTGCACCGCGACGTCGGCGAAGGTCTTGGGGCGGTATTTGCGGGCGAGGGCGATGGACACGGGGGGCACTCGAGGGCGGCGGGAGCTGGCCACTGCGGTCTGGCTTCAGTGTGCAGGTCGCAATCTACAGCCGATCAGCTTCATCGAAAGTGACGCGCGCACGGCGGTCGAAAGCAAGGCGCGGGCGGGACCTCCCGTGTGGGAGGTGCACCGCCCGCGCAGTGTCCCAGGCCTGACGAAGCGACGCAAGACACCTCATGCCGCTGCTGCCTTCGGGGCCCTGACGGAGTTAGAAGGCTCACGCCCTCCGGGGCCTGGAACGAATGAAAGTTAGCCTGAGGCGGGGGCGCCCTCAAGCCGCCTTTCCCGACGCCGTCCTGGCCTCAGGCCCTGGCGAGAGCCCGCGCCAGCACCTGGGCGGCCGCTTTCACCTGTTCGGCGGAGACGTCCAGATGCGTGACGGCGCGGATGCGCGTGGCCGACCAGGCCGAGACGAGAACGCCTTCGGCCGCGCAGGCCTTGACCACCGGGGCGGCCGCGCGTCCGTCGGGCAGATCGACCATGACGATGTTGGTGTCCGGAACGACGACCCGGGCATTGCCGGCCCCGTCCACGATGCGGCCGAATTCCCGCGCGTGAGCGTGATCGTCGGCCAGGCGGGACAGGTTGTGTTCGAGGCCGAACAGCGCCGCGGCCGCAATGACCCCCGACTGCCGCATGGCGCCGCCGAACCGTTTGCGAATGCCCCACAGCTCTTCGGCGGCGGGAGCGGAGGTGGCCACGGCGGCGCCGATCGGAGCGCCGAGTCCCTTGGAGAACGCCACCATGACCGTATCGGCGGCGGCGGCGAAATCCTCGAGCGGCACGCCCGACGCAACGGACGCATTCCAGAGGCGCGCGCCGTCGAGGTGTACGGGGAGCTCGAGTTCCGTGGCGAAGGCCCGGATGGCCCGCATCTCGGCGAGCGGCACGATCTTTCCGCCGGCGCCGTTGTGCGTGTTCTCCACGCACACCAGACTGGGGCTGGTCATATGGCGCGCCCTCGGGCGCACGTAGCGTCGCATGTCGTCGGCCGTGGCGACGATGCCCGTGGGCGTCACGGGGCGGATCTGCGCACCGCTGAGCGCGGCCACGCCGGCCATCTCCCAGTGGGCGATGTGGGCGTCGTGGTCGAGGATGACTTCCGTGCCGGGCGTGGTGTGCAGATTCACGGATGCCTGGTTGGCCATGACGCCGCTGGGAAAGAACAGCGCGCGTTCCTTGCCGAGCAGTTCGGCCACGCGCCGCTCGAGCCGGAGCGTGGTGGGATCGCCATCGCGCTCGTCGTCGCCCACCTCGGCGTCTGCCATGGCCCGCCGCATCTCGAGCGACGGTTTCGTGACGGTGTCGCTGCGCAGATCGATGGGAGTCATGAGGGACGGCCTGGATTCATTCGTGGAAGACCTCGCGCTGCAATCGCCGCATGCGCCGCAACTCGTACACCTGCCCCACCTCGCCACCGAGGATGAACACGATCGCCGAGTAGTATACCCAGACGACGACGATGACGATGGCGGCGAGCGCGCCGGAGTACACCGACGCCGTATTGACGTGGTGGATGAAGACCGAGAACAGCTGCTTGGCCGCCTCGAACAGCACACTCGTGAACAGCGAGGCGACGAGGGCCGTCTGCCAGCGCACGCGACGGGCCGGCAGGTAGCGGTAGATGGCGAAGAACATGCTGGCGAGGAACAGGAACGCCACACCGCGCCCGAGCGCGTACTCGAGCGAGCCCATGACATCCTTGCGCAGGCCGAGGTCCATGAGGATCTCCACCCCGCGCGATCGCGCGATCGCGAGATACGCCGAGATGACGGTGTTGGCCACGAACAGCGCGGTGGCCAGGAGGGTCATTTTGACGTCGAAGATCTTGCCGGCGATGATGCCCCGGGTGGCGTCGACATCGAACACCTCGGCGACCACCGTGCGCAGCGAACCGAACAGCCGCGTGGACAGGAAGAGGAAGATGAGGGCGCTCCAGATACCCAGAGAATGATGGGCCTGGAGCGTGTCGTTGATCACGCGGTGCACGGTGGTGCCCACCGCGTCGCCGTGCGGGGGCAGCATGCGGTCGACGATGTCGGTGATCTCGGCGTTCGACATGGCCGGCGACAGATCGAGCACGAAGGTCAGGCCCGACACGAGCGTGATCACGAACGGCACCGACGCCAGCAGGACGTCGAACGAGACGCCGCTGGCAAGGAACAACACGTTGTCCTCGAACGAATTGTCCCACATGCGCACGAGATAGTCGCGCACCGCCCACCGCAGCTCCGAGAAGCGTGGCCGCCGGGTCATGCTTCGGGCAACGGTGGGCGGGATGGGACGGGCGACAGCTAGGCTTCGCCGTCGTCGGACGCCGCGCCCGCCTGGTAGGCCGACTTGGCCGCGGCGAGCCGCCGCTCGAGATCCTCACGAGCCTGATGCGCGGCCGCGCGGCCGCTGCCCACGGCGTGGCCGACCTTGCGCTTGCCCCGGTCGACCGCGTCCCGCGCCGAGTCCAGTCCGTCTTCCACGCGGTCGCGCGCGTCCTCGTAGACGTCGCCGGCCTTGTCGCGGAGATCCTCGGCCAGCTCCCGCGCCCGCATCTTGGCGCGGCGCCCGCGACGCACGATGTCACGGCGCGTGTCCTCGCCCGACTGCGGCGCGAACAGCAGCGCCACACCGGCGCCCACCGCGAGCCCGAGCAGGAACGGCATGACCCCGGGCCCGGATCTCTCGATCACGACCGCCCGGTCGTCGTTGCGCGTGTAGTCCGTCATTGGAGCCTCCTTTCAAAGATGAAACCGCCGCCGCGTCACTCGCCGGCGTCGGGGTCGTCCGGCGCGGCCGCCACGCCCGCGGTCTCCTCGTCGGGCAGCGGCCGGTGGATGACCGGCGCCGCCACGTACGTGGCAACCATCGCCGCGGTATTGCCGATGGCGAGCTGCTCGAACAGGAACGTGAACTTGGCGTCGTAGGTCCTGGCCAGATCGGCCTTGACGTCGGCCGGCAGATCCCAGAACCGGCGCTTGAACGGCCCCAGCGCCTTCTTGCGAGTTTTATAATAGAACTGTTCGTCGGAATCCGTAGCCTTGCGCTCGCCCTTGGCGTTGACGTCGAGCCAGGCGTAGATCTCGTCGCGCAACGCCGCCGGCAGGTGATCGTAGAGCATGTTCTGGAAGTTCGTCGCCAGGTGGATCTCCGCCGTCTCGCGCTTGGGAAAATTGTGGAAGGCGCTGTCGGGCAGGGTCGACGCGCCGTGCTGAACCGCCCCCGACAGCCCGTACTCGTCGCGCGCCGCCTTGGAGAGCCGTTCGAGGGTGTCGAGATCCAGTTTCACGTCGGCAATCGTACCGTCCGCCAGGACGATCCCGCCGTGCGACGTGCCCGACTGCACGCTGATCTTGGACACCCCCACCATCCCCTTGGGGCACGTGCGGTTGAAGCCATCCATGTAGGCGCGCAGTTCGCCCACCGTGCTGTTCTCCGTGCCGACCTCGCCGATCTCGCCACCCACGGAGATCGTCACGTCCACCGGCTCGGCGGCGCGGACGACCTTGAGGATGTCGACCCCGACCTCGTAGTTGAGCCGTTGCTGCTCGTCCAGCGTCGGCTTGGCGATGTCCACCAGCGTGGAGGTATCGATGTCGATGTTGTAGAAGCCGGCACCGATGGCCTCGTCGGCCAGCTGCTTCACGCCCCCCACCTCCGCCACCGCGTCGGTCGCGAACTTCTTGGCATTCACCTGGAAGTGGTCGCCCTGGATGAACAGCGGGCCGCGGAACCCTTCGCGCAGCGCCGCGGCGATCACCACCGCCACGTACTCCGCGGGGCGCTGGTCGGTGTAGGCGATCTCCGACCGCGCGATCTCCAGAATGAACGCCCCGGCCTTGAGGCGATTGGCGGTGCGGAAGATCGAGCGCGCCGTATCGTACGCCATGCCGCGCACGTTGATGGCCGGTACCGTGAACCCGTGCACCTCGCCGCGTCCGCGCGCCATGTACAGCTCGTGGATGGACGAGGGGCGCACGCCCACCGCCTGTCCCAGTTCCCAGAGCAGCCAGCGGGCGTGGTTCCGTTCCAACTCGCCGCCGAACACGGCCGCCCGCACGAGCGCGTCCATCACCGCGCCGGCCAGCGGCTTGGCGTCATTCACCTTCACGCGGTCGTTCGTCACCGATACCGCGGCGCCGAACAGGCCGTTCAGCGTGTCGACAATCTGGGGCATGGCTTCCTCGTGACCGGACCGGACGAGCACGGACGCGCCCCCGGGGCCCGGAGGTCGATCTGTAGTCTCAAGTTCGCCCAGTTCGCGGGCCGATTCAAGCGGGAGCTCTACACGAACGTCTTCGGATCGGGCTTGGGGAGCGTCTCCCACTCGCGGCGGGCCGCCTCGGCATCGGCGCGGCCGAGCATGGCGTAGGTGAACTGCTTGCCAAGTTCAACCCCGGGCTGATTGAGCGCATTGACCCCGTACAATTGGCCGGCGTAGATCGTGGCGACCTCGAGGAGCATCATCAGCCCGCCCACGTGCCATTCGTCGGCGTGGTCGAGATGGATGGTGAGGTTGGGACGTCCGCGCAGGGCCAGCGCGCCCGCCGTGGCGCGCCGCTCGATGTCGATCAACTCGCCCAGATGGTGGCCGCCCAGGTAGGCCAGTTCGGGCACGTCCTGATGCAGTTTGGGGATCGCCACGTCCACCGGATGTTCCGCCACCTGGACGAAGCTCACCGTCTTGTTGGGGGTCCCTTCCATGAACAGCTGCACCTGGCTGTGCTGGTCGGTGGCGCCGTGCGCGGCGAGCGGCGTGGGCCCGACGCCGGCGTCGCCGGGAATCCGGTGTTTGCCCAGGCTCTCGGCCCACAGCTGCACGAACCAGGCGGCAATGTCGCGCAGCGGATCGGAGTACGGCATGAGCACGTGAATGCCGCGCCCCGCCCGCGTGTCGGCCAGCCACTGGAGTACGCCGAACACGGCGCCCGGGTTCTCGCGCAGGGTGGCGGCGCGGCACCGCTTCTCCATGTCGGCGGCGCCGGCGAGCAGCGGCGTGGTCTTGATGCCGAGCAGCGCCGCCGGAAGCACGCCCACCGGGGAGAGCACGCTAAACCGCCCGCCGACGTTGGGCGGAATGTCGAGCGCCGCCACGCGTTCGTGCCGCGCGATGTCGCGCAGCGCGCCGTTCTCGGGATCCGTGACGAACACGAGGTGTTCCCGGGCCCGGTCGCCGAGTTGCGCGTTCAGCGCGCCGCGCACGATCAGGTACTGAGCCATCGTCTCGGCGGTGCCGCCGGACTTGGAGATGACGAGGAACAGCGTGCGGTCGAGCTTCACCCGCGCCATGACGTGGGCGATCGTGCCGGGATCGACGTTGTCCAGCACGTGGAGGCGCGGCTTGCCGCGCCGCTCCTTTTTCGCGAGGGTATTCCAGTCCCGCGTATTGAGCGCCTGGTGCAACGCGATGGGGCCAAGGGCTGACCCACCGATGCCGAGGAGCACGAGGTCATCGAACTTGCCCCGGGTGCCTTTGGCAAAGGTGCGCGACTGATCGTGCAGCGCTTTGTCGCGCGGGAGGTCGAGGAAGCCCAGCACGCCGGTGCCGCGCAGCTGCCTGACGGCGGCGTGGGTGGCGGCGAAGTCGCGTGCAGCGGCTTCCCACGCGTCGGTGGGAATGCCACCGGACACCGCGCCGGCCAGCATGTTCGTGTAATCGATGTGTATGGCCATGGTCAATCGATCCTCACGGTGAGGCCGTCGAAGGCCGGGGTGATGCCGCGCGGCAGTTCCGCTTCGAGATCGGCGTGAAAGTTGTCGTGCGTGAGGTGTGTGAGATACGTCCGTTCGGCCCCCACCTGGCGCGCCACGCGAATCGCCTCGGGGATGCTGAGGTGCGTGGGGTGCTCGGTGCGGAATAGTGCGTTGACGACGAGGACCTTCACGCCGACGATCTGTTCGAGCACTTCCTGCGGTACGGTTTTGGCATCGGTGATGTACGCGAGGTCACCGATGCGGAAGCCGGTGACGGTGACCCGCCCGTGCGGGAGCGCGAACGGCAGCACTTCGACGCCGCCGACGACGAACGATTCGCCGTGGCGGAACACGATGGCCCGCCCTTCGGGCTTGGACGTTCCGGGGAGCGGCCGGGCCGTCTCGTCGAACACGTAGCCGAACTTGGCGCGCACGCTGGCGAGCGTCTCGTCGGAGCCGTAGAACGGCAGGGGGCCGTCGCGGCGCACCGACACGGCGCGGATGTCGTCGATGCCGTGCGTGTGATCGGCGTGATCGTGCGTGAACAGCACCGCGTCCACGCGGTCGATGCCGGCGGCGATGAGCTGCAGCCGCAGTTCGGGAGGGGTATCGAGCAGCAGCCGCGTTCCGCCCTGCCCCTCCACCACCGCGCCCACGCGCGTACGCTTGTCCCGCGGGTCGGCCGAGGCGCACACCTTGCAGTGGCAGCCCAGCTGGGGCACGCCGAAGCTCGTGCCGGTCCCGAGGAACGTGAGCTTCACACCGTCTCCACCTTGAGCGTGTTGGTGGTGCCGGGCACGTCGAACGGTACGCCGGCGGTGACGATCGCGCGGTCGCCTTTCTGCGCCAGGCCGCGCCGGCGTACGACGTTGAGGGCCACCTGCACCATCGCCTCGTACGTATCGCAGTGCGGCACGAGTTCCGGGATCACGCCCCACAGCAGGGAGAGTTGGCGGTAGGTGCGCGGGATGTCGGTGAGGACGAGGATCGGCACGTTGGGGCGCTGCGAAGCGACGATGCGCGCACTGAACCCGCTCTTGGTGAACACGATGAGCACCGGCGCGCGGAGCATGCTCACCGCCGCGGCGCTGGCCGCGGCGATGGCGAATTCGTTGGACACCTCGCCGCCCGGTTCGCGCCACGCCTCACGCGGTTGCGCCCCGCGCTGCCGTTCGATCTCGTGAATGATGCGCGTCATCGCTTCGACGGCCAGCCTCGGGTACCCGCCGGCGGCGGTCTCGGCCGACAGCATCACGGCGTCGGTGCCGTCGAGGATGGCATTGGCGACGTCGCTGGCCTCGGCGCGCGTGGGGCGCGGATGCGTGATCATCGACTCGAGCATCTGCGTGGCGGTGATCACCGGACGGCCGAGCTTGTTGGCGATGGCGATGATGCGCTTCTGCGCGAACGGCACTTCCTCGAACGGGAGTTCCACCCCCAGATCGCCGCGGGCCACCATCACCCCGTCCGACGCCCGCACGATGCTCTCGATGTTCTCGAGCGCCGAGTCCTTCTCGATCTTGGCCACGATGAGGAGATCGCGCGGCAGCAGGCCCCGCAACTCGGTGATGTCCGCGGCGCGGCGCACGAAGCTCTGCGCGACGTATTCGAGCCCCTGCGTGATGGCGAACTGCACGTCCTCGCGGTCCTTGTCCGTGATCGAGGCCGCCGACACCTGCACGCCCGGCAGGTTCATCCCCTTGTGACTCTTGAGGAGCCCACCGTGCAGCACGCGCGCCCGGACCTTGCGCCCCTTCACTTCGAGCACGACCAGTTCGAGCAGGCCATCGTCCACCAGGATGCGGTCGCCATCGCCGACGTCGTCGGCCAACCGCTTGTACGTGACGGGGATCTCGCCAACGCCCGCGCTGTCTTCCGGGACGAGCACCCATTCGGCGCCCTCGCGCAGCTCGAACGGCTGCGCCAGATCCCCGATCCGGATGCGCGGCCCCTGCAGGTCGCCGAGAATGGCGATCGGCCGGTTCGCCTCGTCGGCCACGCGGCGCACGCGCGCGACCGTCTCCGCGTGCTGCTCGTGCGTGCCGTGGGAGAAGTTGATCCGGGCCACGTTCATCCCCGCGTCGATGAGACCGCGAAGGGCCTCGGGCGTGGCGGTGGCGGGGCCCAGCGTGCATACGATCTTCGTGCTGCTGAATCCCTTCGGGAGAGGCGGAGGGCTCGTCACGGGGCGGTGTTCCTCAACGGGCGGCCAGGGAGCGGCCGAGCTGCTGCGATTTCCTGGCCAGCCCGGCGATGAGAGTGTCATATGACTTCTGAAAACTGTCCAGGCCGTCCGCGAGCAGCTTGTCGGTCACCTGGCGCATCGACACCCCCGCCTCCTCGACGGCGGCGAGTTCCTGCCTGGCGCGGTCGAGATCATCGTCCACCGTGCGCCGCACCTCGCCGTGGTCGCGGAACGCCTCGATCGTGGCCGGCGGCATGGTATTCACCGTGTCGGGCCCGATCAGGTCCTCCACGTACATGACGTCGCGATACGCCGGGTTCTTGGTGCTCGTGCTGGCCCACAGCGGCCGCTGGAGCCGGCCGCCCTTGGCCGCCAGCGCGCGCCAGCGATCGGCCTTGAACCGCTCGGCGAACAGCGCATAGGCGAGCTTGGCGTTGGCCACCGCCGCCTTGCCCTGCAGCGCCTTGAGCTGCGCGGCCGGCTTGCCGGGATTCGACTTGACCAGCGCTTCCAATTGGGAGTCGACTTCCGTATCCACGCGACTCACGAAGAAGCTGGCCACCGACGTGATGCCGTCGATGGGCTTGCCGGCCGCCACGCGGTCCTCGAGGCCCGCCATATACGCGTCGATCACGCGATCGTGCGCGGTGATCGCGAACAGGAGCGTGATGTTGACGTTGATGCCGTCGCCGATGAGTTGGCGTACGGCCGCCGCGCCCTCGACGGTGCCCGGCACCTTGATCATCACGTTGGGCCGGCCGACCGTCTTCCACAGGCGGCGTGCCTCGGCGATCGTGCCGGCGGCGTCGTGCGCCCGGCTGGGCGAGACCTCGATGGAAACGTTGCCGTCGCCGCCCTTCGTGCCGGCGTAGACCCCGCCGAACGCGTCGCAGGCGTCGCGGACGTCGGTCGTGGCCAGCAATTCGAAGAGTTGCTGCGCGGTCAGATCACCCGCCGCCTCGCGGATCTGTGCGTCATACGTGTCGCCCTCGGCGAGGGCCTTCTCGAAGATCGTCGGATTCGACGTCATCCCGGTGAGCGCGTCGCCCGGGATGCGGCGCGCGAGATCGCCATTATGCAGCATGGCGCGCTCGATGAAATCGAGCCAGATGGATTGGCCCGCGTCGTGCAATTGCTGGAGTCTGTTCGCGGTCATGGCTTGCTCGTGCTGGAGGTCGGGCGGCATTGGGCACGCCCACGCTGTTCAACATACCTCGCGCGGCGCGGGGCCGTCACCGTGGCCCCACCGCCGCGCGGCCATGTTGCGCGAGCGAGTCCCGCCGAATGGCGTGCGGTGTCAGCGGTTGCCGACGTACTCCACACGCCAGACGCGGCCGTGCTGGTCGTCGGCAATGTACAGCGCACCATCGGGCCCCTCGGCCAGGCCCGTGGGGCGCCCGCCCAGTGCGGTGAACTTTCCGCCGGCAAAGAATCCGCCGGCGAACGTCTCGTACGCGCCATCCGGGCGATTGCCGCGCAGCGGCTGGAACACCACCCGGTATCCCGCCTGCGGCTCGGGCGCGCGGTTCCACGATCCGTGGAACGCGATGAAGACGCCGTGGTGGTAGCGAGCCGGGAAGTTGCCCTCGCGGTAGAAGAGCAGGCCATTCGGAGCCCAGTGCGCGGGGAAGGTGGCCACCGGCCCGAGCACGGTGGCGCAGCGGCCCTGGCGGTCGTCATGGCCGCCATACTCGGGCGCGAGCAGCATCTCGTGCTTGGGTACGTCGAAGTAGCAGTACGGCCACCCGTAGTCGCCGCCCTCCTTCACGTGAATCAGCTCCTCGGCCGGCGACTCGGCGCTCACTTGGTCCGTGTACTCCGGCCACAGGTTGAGTTGATCGCGGCCATGCTGCATGACCCACAGCGTGTTGTCTGCCGGGTCGATGTCCATCCCCACCGAATTGCGAATGCCAATGGCATAGTGTTCCCCCATCGGCTGGGTCTGATCCAGCTTCCGGGCGTCGAACTTCCAGATGCCGCCCCGGGTCTCGCGCTCCACGCACGGATCGATGCCGGGCACCGCCTTCTGCCGGTCGCGCAGCTGGCAGGCGTTGGTGGCCGTCCCGACGTTCACGTACATCACCCCGTTCTTGTCGATCACGAACGTCTTGAGCGGATGGTTGCCGCCGGCCGGGAGGTCCTTCACGACCGTGTCCGGCGGGCCCGACGGTTGCATCTGCCCGGTGGGCATGCGGTAGCGGAGCACACCCGTCCCGTCTTCGACGTAGAGATAACCTTCGAACAGACGGACCTCGCTGGAACCGAACTCGCCCCACGCCGAGCGCTCGTCGGCTACGCCGTCGTGATTCGTGTCGCGCAGCGCGGTGACACCGCGTGGGAACCCCCGCCCGCCCCTCCCCGCCACGAATACGTCCCCATTGGCGGCGACCACCATGTGGCGCGCGCCGGCCACATTGTCGGCGAAGAGCGTAGCGCAGAAGCCCTTTGGAAGTTGGAGACCGGCGCTGTTCGGCGCACAGTGTTGTGCCGCGGCGGCGAGCGGCGCCAGGGCGGCGAGGAGGGCGAGGGTGAAGGTCTTCATGCGATGGGAGCTCCGGTCGAGCGTGAAATTCCAGGCGCGCTTCAACAAAATGTAGGACCGTAGGACAGTTGGACAGTGGGACGGGAGCCTGCACTCCGGAGTCCACCGTCCTACTCTCCTACCGTCCTACCTCCAGTATTCAAACCGCAAGGCGCCGGCCGGTGTCCCAGGATCAACCATCCCCCACACCCTGTTCCCGGAGAGCGGCATGAAACGCACACCCGTCCTGGCGGCGATCGTCCTGGGCGCCGCCCTGGCAAGTCCCGCGCACGCGCAGCAGGACCGCGCCACCCAATGGCTCAACGACTGCCGCGCGCACAGCTGGAGCAACCGCGCGCGATACTGCGACGTGCGCAATTTCACCGTCGACACCCCCGCCGGCGCGATTCGCGTGGACGCCGGCCCGAACGGCGGCGTGAGCGTGTTCGGCTGGGACAAGGCGTCCATGCTCGTCGTGGCCAAGATCCAGGCCAATGGCGACGACGACGCCGACGCCAAGGATATCGGCGGCCGGATCAGGATCGACGTGAATGCGTCGCACGTGCAGGCCGACGGCCCGTCCGCCGGCCGGCACCAGGGATGGTCGGTGAGCTACGACCTCTACGTGCCGCGCACGTCGGGCCTCGACGTGAGCACGCGAAACGGGGGCGTGGCGGTGGACGGCATCCATGCGCCGCTCACGCTCACGACCGAGAACGGCGGGATCCATCTGACGAACGTGGGCGGCGACGTGCACGCCGAGACGACCAATGGCGGCGTGAGCGCGATGCTGGACGGGACCACGTGGCTGGGGGCGGGACTCGATCTCCGCACGACCAACGGCAGCGTGACCCTGGAGATTCCGCGCGACTACAATGCGCGGCTCGAAACCGGCACGACCAACGGGGCGGTCAACATCGGCTTCCCGATCACCGTGCAGGGATCGTTCGGCCGGCGCATCACGACGACGCTGGGCACGGGCGGCCCGTTGATTCGGGCGACGACGGTGAATGGGGGAGTGACGATCAGGAGCAGGTGACGCAGACATCGGGAACCCTGCCCCACCTCACGAGCCGGTCGTGAGCCGTTGCTGATGGCTCACGGCCGGTCGTGGTCAGAGCGCCGCCGTCAGATCGCCGTTCACTTCCCCAGCACCCGATCCGCCTCCTTGATCCGCTGATCGAGTTCCTTCCGCAACACCCCATACCGCTCGATCGCATCGCGCCCGATCTTCTGATCCGCCATATTCGTCATGCTGTAGAGATATGTGATGTGCGTCTGCAAGGCGGGCTTGCTGTAACGGATCGCTGGCGTGATCAACTCGGCGGCCAGGGCGTTCACCCTGGCCAGCGTATCGGCCGCGGCGCCGGTGGCGCCACCCAGCCGCCGCTGGGCGGCCTCCACACGCGCCACGAGGTGATTCACATCGCTCACCAGCGCGCGGACCCGGACGTTGTGCTGGAACTGTTCGCGCAGATCGGCCGTGGTCACCCCGTCCCTGGTCACGCGCGGATCCTCGATCACCGTGAACGGCTGGGTGGCCGTATACGCGCCCACCGTGAGCCGCACCGCGTACCGGCCCGGCACCGCCATGGGCCCGTTGCCACCGTCAGGACGCGACGCGCTCTCCCAGGGGCCCGGGTAGCGCAGATCCCACGTGAAGCGGTGCATGCCCGGCGTCTTGTCGAGCGTCGCCGGGGCTCCCCCGCGCCTGCCGAATCCGCCGCGGCCGCCGCGGCCCGCGGGTCCGCCGGCCGGCGCCGCGCTCGTGAAGGTCCTGATCACGTCGCCCTTCGCGTCGAGAACGTCGAGCGAGATATCGGCGCCGGGCTCGGCGCCGACGTAGTAGTCGATCTGCGCACCCATGGCCGGATACTCCGGACCGGGGGTGCGGCCGAAGCCGCCGAAGCCGCCCCGCGCGCCGTGGCGCACCGCGCGCTCCGGCTTGAAGAGGTACGCCCGCGACGATGCCACCTTGTCGGTGAGCTGGTGCAGCGGCGAGAGGTTGTCGAGCACCCAGAACGAACGCCCCTGCGTGGAAATGACGAGCGAGTTGTGCGCCACCTTGATGTCGGTGATCGGCGTGATCGGCAGATTCATCTGGAACGACTGCCAGTGCCCGCCGTTGTCGAACGACACGTACATTCCGAACTCGGTGCCCGCGTACAGCAGCCCGGGCCGGTCGGGGTCCTCGCGCACGACGCGCGTGGGCGAGTCGCCGGGAATGCCGTTCTTCCCGTCGGTGAGCCGCGTCCACGACTTGCCGAAGTCATCGGTGCGGTAGAGGTACGGCGCGAAGTCGCCCAGCAGGTAGCGATAGATGGCCACGTAGGCCGTGCCCGCGTGGTGCGCGCTCGGATCGATGTTCTGCACGCGCCCGCCGGGCGCGAGCCCCTTGGGCGTCACGTTGGTCCAGGTCTTGCCATCGTCGCGCGTCACGGAGACGACGCCGTCGTTGGAGCCGGTCCAGATCACCCCGCGCTGCACCGGCGACTCGCGGATGGCGTACAGCGTGCTGTACACCTCCTCGCCCGTGGCGTCGCGCGTGATCGGAATACCGCTCGCCTCCTGCGGCTCGCCTTTGGGGTCCCACGTGAGGTCGGGACTGATGCGCTGCCAGGTCACGCCCTCGTCGCGCGAGCGGTGGAGGTACTGCGACCCGTAGTACACGGTGTTCTGATCGAACGGCGACACCTCCATCGGCGCCACCCGCTGGAACCGGTAGATGAGGTCGGCGCCTCCGTTGCCGTACAGCGACTGCGCGCCCACCCAGTACTGCTCCTCGTTGTTGGTGGTGAGGTTGAGCCGGCTGAACTGCCCTTTGCACCCGCCGTACACCGTGTCGGGCGCGGCGATGTTGGGCATGATCGGACCGGTCTCGCACCCCGGACCGCTGCGCCAATCCTGCCCGTCGCCGAGCGGCAGGCTCGGCACTATTAGTGTGTTGTCATCCTGCTGCGCCCCATACACGCGATACGGATACTGGCTGTCCACGGCCACCTGGTAGATCTCGGCCGTGGGCTGATTGAGCTGGGTGCTCCAGGTGCGGCCGCCGTCGGTGGACACGTTGGCGCCGCCGTCGTTGGACTGGATCATGTAATCCGAGTTGGTCGGATTGATCCACAGGTCGTGGTTGTCGCCGTGCGGCGTGCGCTCGGTGCGGAACGTCCTGCCACCGTCGGTGCTCCTGAACCAGTTCTCATCGCCGACGTAGACGATGTCGGGATTGGCGGGATCCACGCCCAACGTGTTGTAGTAGAACGGGCGCGTCAACAGTTCCGGATCCCCGTTCACCAGCGTCCAGGTGGTGCCGGCGTCGTTCGATCGATAGAGCCCACCCCCCGGCTTGGCCTCGATGAGCGCGTAGATGCGATCGGGCGCCGCGTTGGAGATCGCGACGTTACTGCGGCCGAACAGCTGGTTGGGCAGCCCGCCCCCCAGCTTCACCCACGTGTCGCCGCCGTCGGTGCTCTTGTAGATGCCGCCCTCGCGCGCGCCGCTGACGATCGTCCACGGCTTTCGCTGCCCGTGCCACATGCTCGCGAACACCACGTCGGGATGGCCCGGCTGCAATTCGAGATCGGCCGCGCCCGTGCTGTCGGACACGTAGAGAATCTTCTTCCAACTGCGTCCACCATCGGTGGTGCGATACACGCCGCGGTCCACGCTCGGCACGAACGGATTGCCGCCGGCCGCCACGTACACGATGTCGGGATTGGTGGGGTTGATGCGAATCGTCGCGATCTGCCCCACCTCCTTGAGCCCCACGAATTCCCACGTGCGACCGGCGTCCGTGGACTTGTACACGCCCCGGCCGATCGACACGTTGCTGCGGATCTTCGACGACCCCGTGCCCGCATACACGATGTCCGGATTCGAGAGCGACACATCGAGCGCGCCCATCGACGCCACGGCGAAATAGCCGTCGGACACGTTCTGCCAACTCGCCCCCGCATCGGTGGTCTTCCATACCCCGCCCCCCGTGGAGCCCATGTAGAAGGTCCGCGGTTCCGATGCCACGCCGGCCACCGCGGTCACGCGGCCGCCCCGCTCCGGCCCGATCATCCGGTACCGCATGCCGGCCCACAGCGCCGAATCGTACGTCGCCCGCTGCGCGGCGGCCGCGAGCGGCAGCGACATGGTGGCCAGTGCGAGCGCCGCAGCGCCGCGCAGAATCCGTCCGATCATCGGCATTCCTCGTTGGTGTCCACGTTCACGACGTGCCGTCCCATGCGCCCAGCACCGCCTGTATCACCGTATCCAGATGAGCCGCCGCCACGGCGCCCTGCGCCATCCGCGGCGATCCCCCGCCCCGTCCGCCCGCCGCACCGAGCGCCGCCTTGAGGACGGCACCGGCCACGAGCCCCGAATCGTCCGACGTTCCCACGATCACCGCCCCTTCCCCCTCGCCCGTCACCGCTCCCACGAACGCCGCGCGCGGCAGCGCGCACACGGCGTGCGCCAGCCCTCGCAGCTCGTCGAGCGTGCCCGCGGCCCGCACCTCCACCACGCGCCGCACGCCGCGGCCATCGGCGGGCGCGGAATCGTAACGCTCCCGCGCATGATACGCATCCAACTCGCGCGCCAGCTTCCGCCGCACCGACTCCGCTTCCTGTCCCGCCGCGAGGCGCGCCTCGACCACGCCCGCCGCGTCGTCCACCGAACTCGACACCAGGTTCGCGATCCCTGCCAGCGCTGCGTAGTCGGCGCGCGAACGCGCCACGGCCCGCAATCCGCACACGAACTCGATGCGCGTGCCCTGCTTTACCTTCTCCGTGCGCCGCAGCAGGACCGCCCCGATCTCACCCGTGGCCCGCACGTGGGTGCCCCCGCAGGCGCTGCGGTCCACGTCGGCGATGGTCACAATTCTGATGTCGCCGGCGCGGTCCGACGGCTTGCGCAGCGCGGCGGCCTGCGCCGCGTTTTCGAACGACACCGATACCGCCCGGTTCTCGGCAATCAGCGCGTTGGCGCGATCCTCGGCCGCTGTCAGTCGCGTCCGGGGCGTGATGCCGGCGTCGACGTCGAGCGTGGAGACCGCGTCTCCGAAGTGCACGCTCACCGTCTTCCATCCGAACAGATCCTCGAGCACCGCCGAGAGCAGGTGTTGCCCCGTGTGCTGCTGCATGTGGTCCAGGCGACGCGGCCCGTCCACCCGCCCATGGACCGCGCCGCTCGTCCGCGCCATGGGCGCATCGAGGACGTGGGCGATCCCGGTATCTTCATCGATGACGTCCACCACCCGACAATCACCGAGCGTCCCGGTGTCGAAGAGCTGTCCGCCCGACGTGGGGTAGAACGCCGTGCGATCGAGATACACGCGTCGACCGTCGCCGGCCACCTCGACGATCGTAGCGTCGAAGTCGGTCGCATATGCATCGTTGTAGTAGAGCCTGATCGTCATGGCGCTCTAAACATTCCCCCCGGGCCACCCAATTTGAAGAGCCGGCCGCGCATTCCGTGAAATCCCTGCCCATCGACGAAGCCCTTCCCGCGCTCCGCGCGGCGCTGCGCGTACACGCCAGCGCGGTGCTGCAGGCGCCCCCCGGCGCGGGCAAGACCACGCGGGTGCCGCTCGCCCTGCTCGACGAGCCCTGGCTGGCCGGCCGGACGATCGTGATGCTCGAGCCGCGCCGCCTCGCCACCCGAGCCGCGGCCCGCTTCATGGCCCGCACGCTGGGTGAGGCGCCCGGGCAGACGGTAGGCTTCCGCGTGCGCGGCGAATCGCGCGTGGGACGCGGCACCCGCGTCGAGGTGGTGACCGAGGGGATTCTCACCCGCCGGCTCGAGCACGACCCGGGGCTCGACGGCGTCGGGCTCGTGATCTTCGACGAGTTTCACGAGCGCAGCGTGCACGCCGACCTCGGACTGGCGCTCGCCCTGCAGACGCAACTGCTGCTGCGCGAGGACCTGCGGATTCTCGTAATGTCGGCCACGCTCGACGGCGACCCGGTCTCCGAGCTGCTGGGGGGAGCGCCCATCGTGCGGAGCGAGGGCCGTGCGTTCCCGGTGACCACGCACCATCTGCCGCGCCGCGCCGATGCGCGCCTGGAACAGGACGTCGTAGCGGCCGTGGTGCGCGCGCTGGGCGACAGTGAAGGCGATGTGCTCGTGTTTCTTCCCGGGGCCGCCGAGATCCGCCGGGTCGCGGAGTCGCTGTCTCACGCTCCGACGCCCCTACCCTCCTCCGTGCTCCCGCTGTACGGCGATCTCCCGGCGGCCGACCAGGATCGGGCGATCGAGCCCAGCCCGCCTGGCGAGCGGAAAGTCGTTCTCGCGACCAGCATCGCCCAGACGAGCCTCACGATCGAAGGCGTGCGCGTGGTGATCGACGCGGGGTTGTCGCGCGTACCGGCGTTCTCTCCGCGCACCGGCATGACGCGGCTGGAGACGGTTCGCGTGTCGCGGGCGTCGGCCGATCAGCGCCGGGGGCGCGCCGGCCGCGTAGGACCGGGCCTGTGCTACCGGTTGTGGGCGGAGCACGAGGAACATCATCTCGTGCCCCACGATTCGCCGGAGATCCTGAACGCCGACCTGGCGCCGGTAGCGTTGGAACTGGCGGCCGCGGGCGTCGTCGATCCGGCCGAGCTGCGCTGGCTCGATCTGCCGCCCGCCGCAGCGTTCCGTCAGGCGCGCGAGCTGCTGGCGGAACTGGGCGCGCTCGACGCTGCGGGGCGCCTCACGGCGCACGGCAAGCGGATGGGCGAGTTCGGCACCCATCCGCGGCTCGCCCACCTGATGCTCGTGGGAAGCGAGTGGGGCGACCCCGATCTCGCGGCGACCGTGGCGGCGCTGCTCGAGGAGCGCGACGTCCTGCGCGGCGAGGGCGGCCCGCCGCCGGCCGATTTCGCGCTGCGGGTGGACGCCATGCGCGGGCGCGACGGGTTGGCGCACGTCGCCGGCGTGCGGGTGGACGGCGGCGCGGCGCGGCAGGTGCGGGACCTCGCTCGGCGGTGGCGTACCCAGCTCGAAGGCGTGGCGAAGCGGCCGGGCGCCGATCCGCCGAGCGTCGGGGCGCTGCTGGCGCTCGCCTATCCCGACCGGGTCGCACAGCGCCGCGCGGGGCAGCGCACGCGCTACTTGCTACGCAGCGGCCAGGGCGCCGTGCTCGGCGACGCCGGTGCCTTTGGCGACGCGGAATTTCTCGCGGTCGCCGAGACCGACGGCCGTCAGCCGGAGAGCCGCATCTACATGGCCGCCGCGCTGGCCCCCGCCGAGGTGGAGGCCCTGTTCGCCGGCCAGATTATTACGGAAGATGTATATTCCTGGGATGGCGACCGCCAGATGGTGCGGGCGCAGCGGGTGACGCGACTGGGCGCGATCGTGCTCCGCGAAGCCCGGGTGGGCGCGCCCGACCCGGCACGCGTGGCCGAGGTGCTGGCGGGCGAACTGATGCGACGCGGTGTGGCGGCGCTGCCGTGGAGCGACGACGCCCGGTCGGTGCGGCAGCGGGTGGCGTTCCTGCGCACCGTGGACGGGGCGTGGCCCGACCTGTCCGACGACGCACTGGCCGCATCGGCCGACCGCTGGCTGGCTCCCCTGCTCGTTGGCGCCCGCAGCGGGGACGACGTGCGCAAGCTCGACCTGGCCGGTGCGGTGCTCGGGCTGCTCAGCTGGCAGCAACGCGCGGCGCTCGACCCCCTCGCGCCTACGCACGTGGCCGTGCCCACGGGATCGCGGATCGCCATCGACTATGCGGCACCGGAGGCACCGGTGCTGGCCGTGCGGTTGCAGGAGATGTTCGGGCTCGCGGAAACGCCGCGCATCGCGGGCGGCCGGGTGCCGCTCACGCTGCATCTGTTGTCGCCGGCGCGGCGGCCCGTGCAGGTGACCACCGACCTGGCCGGCTTCTGGCAGCGCAGCTACTTCGACGTGCGGAAGGATCTGCGCGGGCGGTACCCCAAGCACTACTGGCCGGACGATCCGTTGGTGGCCGAGCCGACGCGGCGGGTCAAGCCGCGGGGAAGCTGATCTCGGGTAGCCGGTCCCATCGTGACCGGCCGGTGCTCACTTGCGATTGGTGTCGGTTTCATACGGTGGCTGCGCGTCCGCGCCCCATGTCCCCTTGCGTTTCTATGGAAGCGGTCGCACTTTCCCGTAGGAACACCAGGGAGGATGCGATGGAAGATTCGGTGGACATCCTGCGGGGAACGATGGACGTGCTGATTCTCCGGGCCGTCAGCTGGGGGCCGGTGCATGGTTACGGAGTGGCCCGGTGGATCGAACGGGCGACCGGTGAGGCGCTGAAGGTCGAGGAGGGGACGCTGTATCCGGCCCTCCACCGGATCGAGGAGCGCGGGCTCATTGAAGCCGAGTGGGGGCTCTCCGAGAACAACCGCCGGGCGCGCTTCTATACGATCACCGCGGCCGGTCGGAAGCAGTTGCGGCAGGAAACCGCCGCCTGGACACGGTTTGCCCAGGCCATGGCAGCCGCCCTCGTAGCGGGGGGGCCGGCGGCGCCGGCCGAGGGGTGAGCGATGCGCAAGCCCGAACCGATGTGGCGGCGCTACCTGCGATTTCATGGCCCCGACGTGAGCGCCGACGTGGACGACGAACTCACCGACCATCTCGCGCGCCTCGAAAACGACCTGCGCGCCGAGGGAAAGTCCGAGTCCGACGTCGCGGAGACCGTGCGTGCGCGATTCGGGGACGCGGACGCGATCAGGGCGCGGCTCAGGCGCGATGACGGGCGCCGGCTCAAGCGGAGCTTGCGGATCGAGGCGTTCGGAAATCTGGGCCAGGACGTGGCCTACGCGCTGCGGCGGCTCAGGCAGCGGCCAGGGTTCACGGTCACGGTCGTGGTGGTGCTGGCGCTCGGGGTTGGCGCGACGACGGCGATGTTCAGCGCGGTAGACGCGGCGATGTTGCGGCCACTGCCGTTCGTGCATCCGGAGCAGTTGGTGGTCGCCAACCAAATCGATGTGCCGTTCGACGTCGCGGAGGAGGG
>DATLUQ010000049.1 GCA_035533015.1 Gemmatimonadaceae bacterium
TTGGGGTTCCGTCGTGGCGCGGTTCTCGCCCGACGGGACGAGGCTCTCCCAGTCCCCGCCGACGTCCTTGAAGTCGCGGAAGTCGGCGTAGAACCGCGCGACGGGGCCCCCACGCTTGCGGGCCCGGAGGCGGGGTTTGACATCCTTATCGTTTTCGTACCGGCGCAGCTTCGGCATGGCGAGACCCGGGTGAACGTGGGGGCGCCTCCACACCGTAGTTGACCTGCCACTCCGCCTACCACCATTCGCGCGACCGGATTCGCGGCCGCACAAGCAGCGGAAGGGCGGAACCACCGGCCGACGTTTGTTACCGCTATTGTTACCGTGGTAACACAAAAAGCTCGGCCGCACCTAAGTCACGATGCGGCCGAGAGATAGAAGTGGGCCTGAGAGGAGTTGAACCTCTGACCTCACGCTTATCAGGCGTGCGCTCTAACCAACTGAGCTACAGGCCCTGCAAGAGCGTGAAACCTAGCCCCGCCCCCCACCTCGGTCAACGATTTCGCACCCTGGCCGCGGTGCGAACCACAGACGAAGCACGAACCGGTTCGTCCGGACCGCGCCCCGCATCGCTCGTTCACTCGTCGTACTTGCCCGGCCGCGTGGGGTGCTCGTCGTCGTCCACGTCCAACTCGTCGTACTCGTCGTCGAGATCTACGAGGTCGTCGTCATCATCATCGTCGTCGTCGAGGTCGTCGTCGTCGAGATCATCATCGTCGTCGTCGAGGTCGTCGAGATCGTCATCGTCGAAGTCGTCGTCGTCGTCAGCGTCGACGTCGTCCGCCTCCAGGTCATCATCCCCGAACTCATCGGGCTCATCGTCATTCTTTCTCTGGCGCAGAACGAACTGCTCGTCTGACGAACCGAACTCGGCCAGCATTGCTCGACTCTCCATGGAGGGTTGAAGTACCACGACGACCATCTGCCGTTTCTCTTTCCTACTCGTCTACTCCCCTACAACGAAGCTCGCTCTCGCTTCGCGCCCCGCATCAACTTCTTGCGATCCGACGTGCTCAGATACCGCTTGCGCAGCCGGAGGCTCGCCGGCGTGATCTCGATCAATTCGTCGTCTTCGATATACTCAAGAGCGCCTTCCAGGGTCAACTCCCGGGGGGGTTCGAGGGTAATGTGGTCGTCCGCTGACTTGGACCGCATGTTGGTCAGCTTCTTTTCCTTGGTGGGGTTGACGTCCATATCGCCCGGACGTGAATTCTCGCCCACGATCATCCCTTCGTAAACCAGGTCGCCGGGTTTCACAAACAGCGTGGATCGCTCCTGCAGGTTGCCGAGCGCGAATGCCACGATCGCGCCACCCTCCATGGACACCAACGTACCACGGCTGCGGCCCTCCAGCGGACCCGCCCACGGACCATAGTCCAGGAACCGGTGGTGCATGATGCCCACACCGCGCGTGTCCGTCAGAAACTCGCTGCGATAGCCGAACAATCCGCGGGCCGGAATCCGGTACAACAACCGCACCAGCCCCTGCCCGGGGTTCTTCATCTCGATCATCTCGGCGCGACGCGGCCCCAGCTTCTCGAACACGATGCCCAGCGATTCCTCGGGCACGTCGATGGCCAATTCTTCATACGGCTCAAGCCGCTCACCGTTGGGACCCTCGCGGGTGATCACCCGCGGACGCGACACCTGGAACTCGTACCCCTCCCGGCGCATGGTCTCCATGAGAATGGAGAGGTGCAGTTCGCCGCGCCCCGACACGGTCCAGGTATCGGTGGAATCGGTGTCTTCGACCCGCAGCGCCACGTTGCGCTCGAGCTCCTTGAACAGCCGCTCCCGCACCTGCCGCGAGGTGACGAACTTGCCATCCTGACCCGCGAACGGGGAGTTGTTCACCAGGAAGTCCACCGAGATCGTGGGCTCCTCCACGGCGATACCAGCCAGCCGGTCGGGATGCTCGAGGTCGGTGACGGTGAGGCCGATCTCGACGTTCTCGAGGCCGGCCAGAGCGACGATCTCGCCGGCCGCAGCCTCCTGCAGTTCCACGCGCTCCAGCCCCTCGAACGCGAACAGCTTGGTCACCCGTGCCTGGTCGCTCTTCTGGGCCGGATCGAGCGGCAGCAGCATCACCGGGTCACCCAGATGCACCGTGCCGCGCTCCACACGCCCGATGCCCAGGCGTCCCAGGTACGGCGAATAGTCGATGGTGGACACGAGCATCTGGAAGGGCCCCGCGGCGTCGTGCGGCGGGGCCGGCACGTGCTCCACGATGGCGTCGAACAGCGGCTTGAGGTCCACCGGCGTCACGTCCAGGTCCATCGTGGCCACGCCGTCGCGCGCCGAGGCGTAGACCACGGGGGCGTCGAGCTGATCGTCGTCGGCCTCGAGTTCGATGAATAGATCGAGCACCTCGTCGTGCACGCGCACCGGGTCGGCACCCGGCCGGTCGATCTTGTTGATGACCACGATGGGCACGCGCCCCAGGGCGAGCGCCTTGCGGAGCACGAAGCGCGTCTGCGGCATGGGGCCGTCGAACGCATCGACCACGAGCAGTACGCCGTCCACCATGCGCAGAATGCGCTCGACCTCGCCACCGAAGTCGGCGTGGCCCGGCGTGTCGACGATGTTGATCTTGGTGCCCAGCCAGTGCACCGAGGTGTTCTTGGCAAGGATCGTGATGCCCCGCTCGCGCTCGAGCGGGTTGGAATCCATCACGCGCTCCTGGACTATCTGGTTGTCACGGAAGGCGCCCCCCTGTCGGAGCATCTTGTCGACGAGGGTCGTCTTGCCGTGATCGACGTGCGCGATGATGGCGATGTTACGAATTTCCATAGCCTTGAAACTTAGTGGAGATCGCGGCGCTCGTTCAAGTCTCGATGGAGGAGAGATTTGGACGCCTGGTGGGCGTAGGAGGGTAGGAGGGTAGGAGAGTAGGACGGGAACTGCCATTGACTTCAATCCGCCGGTGTATTGGGGCGGCGGCGAAGGGCGACGATGAGGCGGGTGAGCATGCCTTTGACCCGCGAGGACTGCGAGGACAACGCCGGAAAATCGGCCGGGCGGCCGAGACCCAACCGCAAGGCGAGGGCGAGCTGGAATTCCAGCTCGGTGGCTGAGCCGAGCGCAATGTGAAGAAACGAGAGTCGCGCCGCGTTGCCGGAGCGGCCGCACCCCTCGGCGATGTTGGAGCCCACGGAGACAGCGGCCCGACGCATCTGGGATGAGAGGCCGAACCGTTCACTCGCCGGGAATGCGGTGGTGACACGGTAGGTGAGAACGGCGAGCGCCATGGCCTCGTTGGTGACTTTGAGATTGCGCGGATTCTGCATGCTTCAACCTGGTACAGAGTGGCCGAACCACCGTACCGTTGGACACCGTTCGCCATCGAATTCATGCGTTCACTCCTACCGTCCTACGGTCCTACCGTCCTACCGTCCCAACTCTCCACTCCCCTCTTGCGCTCGTTCCGCCAATCCCGCATCCTCCCCCCACAGGCTTCACGCTATCGGAGGAGGTGACACCATGCACCAGTCCGGCGACACCGCTGGCATGGATTATCCGCACGGACGCGGGTACGGTCATGACTACATGCGCGGTGGCGAAGTACTCGGCGGCTATGGCTATGCCGACCGAGAGGAGTACCAGAAACCCCGGGGCGAAAAGCAGGACCCCAAGCACGAGAGCAACGAGGCCGGTCGGAGCGGGCGAACGTAGCGCACGGCGCGACGTGAACGTCGCGCCAGTGCGCCGACCCAAGTGAAGAGCGGGGCGCGGATCATGGATCCGCGCCCCGCTCCGCCGTTTCACCCCCTCCACGCTCCTGAGCTTTCACATCACCGTGATCGTCCCCGCCATCCCCGCGTGAATCGTGCACTGGTAACTGAACGTCCCAGCACTGTTGAACGTACGCGTGTACGACCCGCTGCTCCTGTCGCCCGACGAGGTACCGTCGCCGAAGGTGACGTTGTGCGTGGTGCCCGTGCTCCAGGTCCAGGTGACGGTGGTGCCCACCGCCACAGTGGTCGCGCCGGGATTGAAGAAGTTGTCCCCGATCGCGATCGAATTGCTGGTGCTGCCCCCGTTGCCCCCGTTATTCCCGCCGTTGTTTCCGCCAGTGTTCCCGTTGCCGGCGGGGGCCATGGGGCTCCCCCCGCTGCAGCCGACGGCCGCCACCAGCGCCGCCACCGCCATGACTCGCGAAATACCGTGCATCGGACCTCCGGAAAGTGGTTGACGCATCATCCAATACCGGCATGGCGAATGTCGTTCCGTACGGAAGTTGTTAGGAGACAGAGACTTACGACGCTGGCACCACCAGACGGACGACTCACGCCCTGGCAGAGGCGTTGCGCCCCATCGGGGGGCCGTGTGGCACCGGGCGGTCGGCAGCTCGGCGAGCCCCAGCGCAAGGGTCCGCGCCGGCGCAATCATCCCGACCGTACACAGCTGCCAGCTCTCGCCTCTCAGCCTGCCGTCAGCAGGCTGCCTCTAGCCGTTAGCCGCCCCTAATGAAGATGCTCGGCATCCCGGCTGTCCATCTCCGTCCGTTCCAGCTGCATCGTCACGTGATGGATTCCCAGCTCCTGCAGCACGTCGTGCGCCTTCTCCAGCACCCGCTGATGATCCGCGGGCTCCCGCACCACCGCGTGCGCGCTGGCCGCCACGAGGCCTGACGACACGGTCCAGACGTGCAGATCGTGGACGCTCTCAACCCCAGGAATTGCCACGAGCCGCGCCCGCACACCGTCCAGCGGAATGTGCCCCGGCGCCGACTCGAGCAGCACGTCCACCGACTCACGCACCAGCGACCAGGCCCCACGCATGATGAGCGCGGTGCTGAGCAGCGACGCGAGCGGATCGGCGGGCAGCCACCCGGTGGTTCTGATGAGAATGGCCGCCACCACGGTGCCCCCCGACGCGAACAGATCACCCACGACGTGCAGGTACGCGCCGCGCACGTTCAGGTTCTGGCCGTGCACCGGGTGCAGAATGAGCGCCGCCGCGGCGTTCACTGCCAGGCCGGCCACCGCGACCACGAGCATCAGGCCGCCCGCCACGGGCTCCGGATTGCGCAGTCGAAGTATGGCCTCCACCAGAATCCAGCCCGAGATGCCGAGCAGCGTGGCCCCATTGATCAGCGCAGCCAGGATCTCCCAACGCAGATAGCCGTACGTCTTTTCGGCACTGCCCTGCTGGCGGCAGAACCAGGCGACGAACAGCGACAAGCCGAGCGCTCCAGCGTCGGTGAGCACATGGCCGGCATCGGCGAGCAGAGCCAGCGAATTGGACAGCCACCCACCCACGGCCTCGCCCACGAGAAGGACGAGGGTGAGCGCAAGCGCCACCCGCAGCGCCCTGGCGCCTTTGGAGCGCGTCTCGCCGCCGGGTTTTTGGGATTGGCGGTGGCCGGCATGGTCGTGGTTGTGCGCGTGCGCCATGGAGGCGGAAGCTAGCTGGGAACTGGGATGCTCGGACAGTCCGGCCTACTGTCCTACTCTACCCTCCTGCCGTCCTACCGTCCTACCTTTCTCCATGGCCATACGCCTCGCGGTAATCGTCGTGCTGCTGTTCCTGAACGGGTTCTTCGTGGCCGCCGAGTTCGCGCTGGTGCGGGCGCGGCGGTCGCGTCTGGAGGCCATGGCGCGGCGCGGCAACTGGATGGCCAAGCTGGCCATCCGCGCCACCCAGAACCTGCCCCGGATACTCTCGGCCACGCAGATCGGGGTCACCGTGGCCAGCCTGGCCATCGGCGCGCTGGCCGAGGACACGCTGGGTCCGTACGTGTCGGCGTGGCTGGGAGGGTTGCCGCTGGGCCTCGACGTGGGCGTGCGACTGGCCATCGGCGCCACGGCGGCGTTGGCGGTGGTGAGCTACTTCCACGTGGTGGTGGGCGAGTTGGTGCCGCGTGGCGCAGCGCTGCACCACCCCGAAGAGATGGCCGGCTGGCTCACCCCGCCGCTGCTCGCGTTCGTGTGGCTCACGGCGCCCTTCTCCTGGCTGCTCAACCGGTCGGCCCAGATCACGCTGCGACTGCTCGGGCAGGGCGCGGGCCGGGCCGAGGAGAACGTCCACTCGCCCGAGGAACTGCGTATTCTGGTGGAGCAGAGCCAGGAAGGGGGCCTGCTGCTGCCGCAGGATGCCCACCTCATCGAGGGCGTATTTGAGTTCTCTGAAAAGAACGCCCGCGAGGTGATGACGCCGCGCACCGAGATCGACGCGCTGCCGGCGGAGGCGACGCTCGACGACACGCTGCGGCTGGTCCAGACCACCCACCGGTCGCGCTACCCGGTGTACGAGGACTCGATCGACAACGTGATCGGGCTGGTGCTGGCCAAGGACCTGCTGCCGGTGCTGTACCATCCGCCGGCCGAGTTCTCGCTGCGCCAGATCATGCGGCCGGTGCACGTGGTGCCGGGCTCTCGCGAGGTGGAGGAAGTGCTGGCCGACTTCAAGCGGCTCAAGGAGCACATGGCGATCGTGCTCGACGAATACGGCGGCACGGCCGGCGTGGTGACCATGGAGGACCTGCTGGAGGAGATCGTCGGCGAGATCCTGGATGAATACGACGAGCCGCTGCCGCCCGAGACGCTCCCGGCGGGGGACGCGACGCTGGTACCGGGTTCGATGAACGTCGGCGAGTTCAACGAGCGGTTCGCGCTGTCGGTGCCCGACGTCGACTACACGACCATCGGCGGGTTCGTGTTCGGGGTGCTGGGGCGCCTGCCGGTGGCGGGCGACCGGGTGACAGCGGCCGGCGCCACGTTCACGGTGAAGGAGTTGGACGGGCGGCGCATCGAGACATTGGCCGTGAAGGTGGCCGGCGACGAGAAGAAGCCGGCCGCGGCGCCCAAGTAGCAGGGTGGTGGCGGTCGGTCAGGAAGCTCCTTATAGTGGACCGACCGTTCAATCCTGCTCAGTCCCCCCTCCCAGGAGACTCGCCTATGGCTGGCGCATCCAATACCCGCGCGCTGAGCATCGCCCTCGTCGTGTTCGGCCTCATCTTCGTGTTCGGCATCTACCCACTCACGATCGTGTGGCCGTCCGGCTGGAGCTGGGCCCCCGGCGGAGAGCAGTACCTCCAGATGATCCTGGGGATCTACGCCACGCTGGGCGTATTCCTGCTGCTCGCCGCGCGGAAGCCGCTGCAGAACCTGAGCCTTATCTGGTTCACGGTGTGGTCCAGTTTCGTGCACGCCGGGATCATGGCGTACCAGTCCATGACGGACCCCATGCAGCACGGCCACATGATAGGAGACGTCGCCGCGCTGTTCCTGGTGGCAATCGTGCTGGCGGTGCTCACGCCCCGCGGGCAGGCCGCAGAGGTCTAGCCGGCGCGATCCGGCGGAGATCGCGCCGCGATCCGGGCCGCGAGCAGTGTGGCGGCGATGATGCTCGACGGGTCCGCCCGGCCCTGTCCGGCGATATCCATCGCGGTGCCGTGGTCGGGGCTGGTGCGGGGAAAGGGCAGCCCCAGCGTAACGTTCACGGCGCTGCCGAACGAAGCGACCTTGATGGCCGTCATGCCCACGTCGTGATACGGCGCGATGACGGCGTCGAACTCGCCGCGCAGGGCGCGCACGAACACGGTATCGGCCGGGAATGGGCCGGCCAGGCCGCTGGCCCGCGCCGCGGGAGCGAGCACGCGGTCGTCCTCGTCGCCAAACCGGCCGCCGTCGCCGGCGTGCGGGTTGAGCGCGCAGAGGGCGATGCGCGGCTCGGCGATGCCGAACCAGTTCTGCAGCCCGCGCCGCGTGATGGCGGCGGCCGACGCGATGGCGCCAGCGGTCACGGCGCGCGGCACGTCGCGGAGCGCCAGATGCGTGGTAGCCAGCACCACGCGCA
Organism: Gemmatimonadaceae bacterium; assembly: GCA_035533015.1. Taxonomy (NCBI): domain Bacteria; kingdom Pseudomonadati; phylum Gemmatimonadota; class Gemmatimonadia; order Gemmatimonadales; family Gemmatimonadaceae; species Gemmatimonadaceae bacterium. The sequence goes on from DATLUQ010000049.1 coordinate 7,801, forward strand.
GCCGGTCGGAGGCGAGCATCATGGCCACGCGCTCGCCGGTGAGCGCGGCCAGCATCTCGGTATGACCGGGGTAGTCGTAGCCGCCGGCGAGCAGGGCCGCCTTGTCGATGGGCGCGGTGACGATGCCCTGCACGTCGCCGGCGAGGGCCAGGGCCACGGCGCGCTCGATGGCCAGTCCCGCCAGCCGGCCCGCGTTGGCGGCCGACTGGCGGGGCGCCCACGTTCCCACGGCGAGGTCGACGTCGAGCCCGGCACCGGTGGGCCCCACGAGCACGAGATCGGCGGCCGCGGCTACCCGCGGGTCGGCGCGGAGTGCGGCGACGATCTCCGGCCCGATGCCGCGCGGGTCGCCCAGGGTGACGGCGAGGCGCAGTCGCACGACGTCAGGGCGCCGGTCCGCCGCCGGGCTTCCAGCCGGCAGGGGGCAGCAGCGCGTCGTGCATGATCTCCACGAACTCCGTCTTGCGAAGCCCGTCCAGGTAGCGCCGGATGGCGGCGCTCTGTTCCAGATTGTCGCGCAGTCGCGAGCGCACGTCGCTCAGGGTCATGGAACCGCCCGGCTGGTAGGACTCGATGCGGGCCACCACGAACTTGGGCACGTTGGGCGTCTGCGCGTTGGCGATCCGGAACACCACGACGTCGTCGGCCTTGAGGCCGGCAAAGGCGTCCTGATACGTCTGCGGCAGCGAATCGAACGGATACGGCGTGAGGATGGACGTCTCCTCGCGGCTCGCGTAGTCGTGATACTTGGCGGCGAGGGTGTCGAAGGGCACACCGCGTTCCCACATCGTCTTCACGGAATCGGCGAGTCGCGCCGTGCGAGCGATGTCGGCCGAATCGATCACGGGCCGGATGAGGATGTGGCGCGCCTTGCGCTCGGGACCGTTCACGCGGTCCACACGCAGGATGTGATACCCGAAGGGCGTTTCGAACACGGGACTGATCTGCCCGGGCTCGACGGAGAACAGCATCCGCTCGAACGACGGCACGAGCCCGCCGCCGCGCCGGTTCCACCCCAGGTCACCACCCACTTCGCGCGTCGTGGAGTCCATGGACTCCCGCTTGGCGATGCGCGCGAAGTCCCCGCCAGCCACGATCTCGGCGCGCAGCGATTCTGCTTTGGCGTACGCCGCCGCCTTGGCCTTGGCCGAGGCTTGCGGGTTGATCACGATCTGGTGCCAGGTGAAGGTCGCCGGCCGCTTGGGCAGATTGCCCTTCATGGCGTCGAACGCCTGCTGCACTTCCCGCTCTGATACCGAGACGGGCAGGATCTGGCCGTCCTGTTTGAGCTTTGCGGCCGCGGCCTGCTGCAACTGCGCCGTGCGAAGCTGGTCGATCAGGAACGTCCGGTACTCGTCGGGAGTGCCGAGCCCGGCCTTTGCCAACTCGGCGCGGTACTGCGCTTCGGTGGGAAAGCGGGCGCGCGTCTGGCGGATCTGCGCATCGATGGTGGGGGCGAGCACGGAGTCGGGCAGATCGATCTTCAACTCCTTGGCCTTCTGGAGGAGAAGCCGCTCGTCGATCAGTCCGTTGATGAGGTTGAGCTGGAACGACGCCCAATCGGCGGAGTCGGCCGGCAGCAGGAAGTTGGGATCCTGCTGTTGCCGGGAGATGATCGCTTGGGTGACCTCGGATTCCATGATCGGGTCGGAGCCGACCACGGCGACGACGCGATCGAGGGGAACCGGCTTGGCGGCGGCCTGGGCCACGACCATGCGCGGGACAGCCGCGGCAGCCACGGCGAGCAGAAACGCGAGCGACTTCTTCATGAGCGGAAGATACCCGCGGCACGCCGCCGAGGTTCACTCGGCGGCGTGCCGTGGGTACGTCCTACTTCTTCTTGGTCTTGGTGGTATCCGCCGGCGGGGCGCCGGGGAGCGGCACCTGCGACGGCGGCTGGTTGGCCGCGCGGGCCGAGTCGGCCGTGCTGCGGAGCTTGCGCGCGATCTCGACGGCGCGGTCCAGTGCGTTCTGGTTCACGCTCCAACTGAATTTGGACTCGAGCGCGAGCTTGAGCGGCGTGGGAATGGCGATCGGCCGGACCGTACCCGCCATGATGGCGGCGATCAGCGAATCGACCCGTGTGGCGGCGAGCGTCTCGCGCGCCGACTCGGTCTTGGCGCTGTCGGCCAGGGCGTGCGGATCCACGCCAAGGGACGTCCAACCGCCGGTCACCCACTGGAGATAGCCGGCGCTCATCGCGGTCTGCTCTGCGGGCGAGAGCACGATGTGCAGGCTGTCGGCCCGTTTGAGCATCACTTCCTGGCCGGCGAGGCTGCGCAGGAAGATCTGGATGATCGAGTCGGGCGCCTGCTGGATCTGCTGGGTGATGTTCTGCTGCGGCGGCATGCCGTCGAGCCAGGTCAGGTACCGGGACACCGTCAGATTGCCGCCCTTGTAGCTGGCCAGCACGGTGTTGTCCTTGCGGTGCGAGGCAGGGTCGGCCGCTGCGACCTTGGCGGCCTGCGCGGCCCCGGGCTTCACCTGGATGCCCGACGTCGAATCGAGTTGGGCGACGTAGGCCTGCTCGGCCTTGCTCGCCGCGATCCGCGTGAACTCGCTGTCGTACTCGGCCTTGGCCTCTGCGTAGGGCAACCGCTGGATGATGTGGTACCCGTACTGCGTCTGCACGAGGCCGGAGATCTGGCCCGGCTTGAGCGCCGCCACCGCGTCGCCGAACTCGGGCACCATCTCGCGGCGCGGGAACACGCCCAGGTTGCCGCCCTGCTGCGCGGACCCGTCGGAGCTGTACTTCTTGGCCATCTCGGCGAAGTTCTTGGCGTTCACCTGCGGCAGGATGCTCATGGCCTTCTTGTGCACCGAGTCTTTCTGGGACTGGGTGGCCGCGGGCGGGAACTGGAACAGGATGTGGCGGGCGTCGAAGACGTCGGCGGCACCGGCGTCGTACGTGGCTTCGGACGGCGGCTGATTGGTGAGTGTGCTATCGATGTGCGCCTGGAAATGCCGCAGGAGCATGTTGATCGTGTATGTCTGCCCCGCGTCGGCCAGTTCCTTGGGAGTGTTGAGCGAGTCGTTCTTGGCCGCGGCCAGCCCCATCAACTGGTAGTCCACCCAGAGGCCGGCCACGATGGCGGCGTTTTCCTTGGTGGGCTGCACCTGGAGCGGCGTCTTGCCCATCAGGTCGCCGAGTCGCGTGACGGACAACTCCTGCGAACCGGCGCGGGCGACGGTATCCGAGTGGGCGTTGAAGGCATCCTTGATGCCTTGGCATCCCGTGATCGCCACGCAGGCGACGGTGAATGCCAACAGGGACCGAGTTTTCATCTGCCTGATGCTCCAGGGTATAGGGGGCGGACGGTCACACCAGGCTGCGCAGGGCGCGCGCCAGCCCGTCGAGCATGGAGGCTCCGCCCAGCCGCGTGAGCTTGAGAGAGAGCGGCCGGGAGCGACGGACTTCCGCCTGGAACTGCACTTCGTGAAAAGCCGCGGACAACCCCTTCATGCGAGGCACCGCGGAATCGTGAAAGGTAATACGCGCTTCGTTCCCGCGCACCAGGATGCTCTCCACCCCCAGCGCACCACCGGCCAGGCGCAACTCGGCCAGCGCCAGCGTGGCGTCGGCCGGCGGCGGAAGGGGACCAAACCGATCGCGTAACTCCGCGCGCAACGCCTCGAGATCGCGGGCGCTGCCGAGCCGCGAGATGCGGCGGTAGATGTCGAGCTTGGCGTCCTGCGACTCCACGTAGTCGTCGGGCAGGTGGTGGGGCACGTCCATGTTGACGTCGGCGGGCACGAGCTTGGGCGTGGCATCGCCCGCCGCCAGGTGGTGCACCGTCTCGTCGAGCAGGCGCAGATACAGGTCGAAGCCCACGGCCTGCACGAATCCCGACTGCTCGGGGCCGAGCAGGTTCCCCGCTCCGCGCATTTCCATGTCGCGGAGCGCGATGCGGTAGCCGGCGCCCAATTCGGTGTGGTGCTCGAGCACGCGCAGCCGGCGTTCGGCGTCCAGATCCATGACGTCGGGTACCAGCAGGTAGCAGTGGGCGCGGCGGTGCGACCGCCCCACGCGGCCCCGCAGCTGGTAGAGCTGGGCCAGCCCGAAGTGGTCGGCGCGGTTCACGAACATCGTGTTGGCGTTCGGCACGTCGAGGCCGCTCTCCACGATCATCGTGGACACGAGCACGTCCACCGCGCCGCTCACGAACTGGTGCATCACCTCTTCCAGCGCCCGCTCGGGCATCTGGCCGTGGGCCACGGCGATGCGGGCCCGCGGTGCGGTGCGTTGCACGTGGTCGGCCACGCCGACGATGGTCTCGATGCGGTTGTGCACGAAGAACACCTGTCCGCCGCGGTCCAGCTCGCGGGCGATCGCTTCCTCGATGAGCCCATCGTCCCACGGCTCGAGCGAGGTGAGCACGGGCGAGCGGTCGCGCGGCGGCGTTTGCATGAGCGTCATGTCGCGCAGCCCGGCCAGCGACATGTGCAGGGTGCGCGGAATGGGCGTGGCGGTGAGCGTGAGCACGTCCGTCTCCAGGCGCAGCTGCTTGAGGCGTTCCTTGTGCTTGACGCCGAACCGGTGTTCCTCGTCGATCACGAGCAGCCCCAGCTCCTTGAACACCACGTCGGGGCTGAGCATGCGGTGGGTGCCGATCACGATGTCGACATTCCCCTCGGCGAGCGCCGTCACGACGTCCTTCTGCTGCTTGGCGCTCTGGAAGCGGCTCAGCATCTCGATGCGCACGGGGAAGTCGGCCAGGCGCTCGCTGAACGTGCGGGCGTGCTGGTCGGCGAGGATGGTGGTGGGAACGAGCACGGCCACCTGCCGCCCCGACTGCACGGCCTTGAACGCGGCGCGCACCGCGATCTCGGTCTTGCCGTAGCCCACGTCGCCCACGAGCAGCCGGTCCATGGGGCGCCCGCTCTCCATGTCCTGCTTGACAGCCACGGTGGCGGTGCGCTGGTCCGGCGTGTCTTCGAACAGGAAGGAACTCTCGAGTTGCTTCTGCCAGGGCGTGTCGGGCACGTGCGGCGGCCGCGTGGCCACCTTGCGCCGGGCATACAGGTCCAGCAGCTCGACGGTCATCTCGCGAATGGCGGCGCGCGTCTTGTCGCGTTGCTGCGCCCACCGCTTGCCGCCCAGCTTGTGCAGCCGCGGCGGCGGCGAGGCCTCGCTCACGTCGGCGGCCGAGCGGTAGCGCTCCAGTTGGTCGATGCGATAGAGGGGGACGTTCAGCCGGTCGCCGCCCTCGTACTCCACCACCGCGACCTCGAGGGTGCTCTGCCCGACGACGATGGTCTCCATGCCACGGTAGATGCCCACGCCGTGCTCGAGGTGCACCACGTAGTCGCCGGCGCGCAGTTCGGCGCTGTCGAGGGCCAGACCGCTCACGTAGCGCCGCTTGCGGCGGATGCGGCGTTCGCGGCGGAACACCTCGTGATCGGTGAGCACGCGCAGCCCGGCCGAGCCGTCGCCGGGGGGGATGACGAATCCGCCCTGGAGCACCCCCACGGTGAGGGCCGCGGGGGAGGGCCCGCTGGCCTCGTCGGCGAGCAGTTCCTCCAGGCGTTCGGCCTGGCCGGCGTTGTCGCACAGCACGATGGTGGGCGTGTGGTCGCGCACCAGCCGGCGCAGCAGGCGAATGTCGCGGTCCACGGACTCGGGCTCGAGCAGCGGGAAGGCGACGTCGGCCTCGGCGCCGGCGGGCGCGAGGCGCAGGGTGCCGAGTGCGGCGAGCTCGCCGAGCACGCGGTCGGGGGCCTCGAACAGGTCGTCGCGGGCGGCGGGGTCCTCACCGCGCCGCTGGGCCACGGCGATGTGGTGCAGCGCTTCGTCCCAGGTGCGGCGCAGCTCGGGCTCGAGATGCGTGCCCTCGGGTTCGAGGATCACCGTGTCGGGCGGCAGCAGGGCGAGCAGGGTGGTGCGCTCGGCGCCCGACGCGGCGGCCAGCGCCGGCGCCTCGGCGGGCAGCACGAGGGCGTGCGGCACCTCGCGCGTGGACCGCTGCGTGCCGATGTCGAACTGCCGGAGCTCCACGATCTCGTCGCCCCAGAACTCGGCGCGCACGGGATCGGCCATACCAAAACTGTAAATATCGAGGATGCCGCCGCGCACACTGAACTGCGCGACGTCCTCCACCATGGGCACGCGCTCGAAGCCCATGGCCTCGAGGCGGGCCACGAGGTCGGCCAGCCGGTGGAGCCCGCCCTTGCGCAGTTCCAGCCGCAGGCTGCGCAGGGCGCCGGGAATGCGCGTGCGCTCGAGCACGGCGCGGGCCGTGGTGACGAGCACGCGCACGTTGCCGCGCGACACGCGTTCCATGGTCTCCACCCGCTCGCCCGCGATCTCGAGGTGCGGCTCCGCCTCGCCCAGCCCCTCGCGCGGCGGGTAGAAGGCCGCGGCTCCCTCGGGGATGAGCGCCTGCAGGTCGGCCAGCCACCGCTCGGCTTCGGGCACCCCCTCGGCGACCACGGCGAAGAACCGCGCGGGCAGCCGGCGCGCGAGCGCGGCGAGGAGCACGGCGTCGCTCGACCCACGGAGCCCGGTCACCTGCAGCGCCGCGCCCGGTCCGGGAAGCGCGGCCAGTGTGCGGTTGAACGCAGGCAGCCGTTCGAGGCCGTCGAGCAGGGCGTCGAGCGGCACTAGCCCTCTCCCCCCGCCCCGCGCGCCGCGATCGCGCCCTCGAGCACGAGCACGGCGAGCAGGGCGGCGAGCAGCGGGACGACCACCGGCCGGCGCGCCGTCACGTCGAACACGGCGGCGGCAAAGCGGTCGGCGTCGGTGAACGCGCGGGCGTGGCCGCCCAGGAGGCGGGCGAAATCGGCCGGCGCCCAGCGCGCGAGTTCCGACTCACGAGGCTCGGGGTTCACCACGAGGGCGCCCACGCGGCGACCGTCACGGGTGAAGAAGTAGGTGCCCGCGCGGTCGGGCGCCGTGAACTCGGTGCCCGCCGCGCCGGGGGCGCCGTCGAGGGCGCCGGCCCACGACGGCCATATCAAATGTTGTATGGGCGCGGCGGAAACGACGCGGCCCGGGTCGCCCGACAGGCGGTTGGCGAACACGCCCGCCAACCAGGGCACGAAACCGGCGCTCACCGGCAGGGTCGTGGCGTCGGGCGTGAGCGGCGACGCCACGAGCACGTACCCCGGACCGGCCACGATCCAGGGCTCGGCGCCGGCGCGGGCCAGCGTGTCGGTACGCGCGGCCCCGGTGGCGAGCAGCGAATAGCGGAGCGTGGCCTGCGTGGCGCCCGCGCCGTCGCCGGCCACCAACACGGCGCCGCGGCGCACCGGCCCGAACTGCCAGGGCACGCCGGCCCGGGCCAGGGCACGGTTGGCGGCGCCCAGCCGCACCGGGTCGGTGGGCGCGGTGATCAGGGCCGGGAGCGCGGTGACCTCGTCGGCCGGCGCCACGGTCACGTCGCCTCCCGCTGCCACACGTCCGTCGCCGCGCAGCACGTCCACGGCGCTGGCCACGAACGGCCCCGCGTCGGGGGCCACGCGCACCCGCGGCGCAGCGCCCACCCAGGCCGCGAAGTAGCGCACGTTGTCGCCCGGCAGTTCATCGGCGTCCAGTTCCACGGTACCGGCCAGCCAGCCGCGAGCCGCCGGCGTGGCGCGCACGAGGATCTCCTCGCCCGGGGCTGCCGTGCCCCGGGCCAGCGTGCTTCCCGCGAGTGCGATGCGATACGTGGTGGAATCCTGGGCCATGAGGCGCGCGCTCACGGCGCCGCGCGGAGTCCACCGTTGGGGCTGTGCATCGGCGCTCACCACCGCACGGTTGGCGGGGGGCGCACCAGCCGGCACCCAAGCCACCACGGGCACCGCGCCGAGTTGGGCGGGAGCGGTCCAGGTAGTGCGCTGCGCATCGGTGATGAGCGCCACCTGCTGGCCGGCGAGTCCGGCATTGCGCACGGCGGAGGCCGCGCGGGCCAGGGCCAGTGCGGGATCGCCGGCCCCGCCAAGCGGCGAGATGCGCCGCACGGCATCGCGCAACTCGGCGGCCGTGCCGGCGCGAGCCTGTCCGTCGGCCGTCACCAGCCACACGCGATCGGCCGTCGTGGCGCCGCTCAGCGCGCGCTCGGCCAATGAATCCAGGTGCGCGAACAGCGGACGGCCGTCCTGCACGGCGGCGGTGCTGAGCGAATTGTCGAGCACCACGGCCATCGCGGTGGGTCCATGTCCGCCGCCGAACAACCGGGCCGCCGGCCGCGCCGCGGCGAGCGCGATGAGCAGCACGGCGGCCACACGCGCCACCATGAGCAGCAGGTTGCGCAGGCGCAGCGTGCGGCTGTGCTCGCGCTCGGCGCGGGCCAGGTAGCGGGCGGCGGGAAATTCCACGCGCGCCCCGATCCGCCGTCGCAGCAGGTGCAACAGCAGCGGCACCGCGGCCGCCACGCCGAGGGCGAGGAACCAGGGAGAGAGAAAGCTCATGGCAGGTGCTGCCGCGCGGCGAACGCCTTGCGGAGCGGCACGCCGAAGGGCGCGTCGGTGGACACCACCTCGTAGCCCACGCCCACCGCGCCCAGGCGTGCGCGCCATTCGTCGAGCACCTCGATCACGGTGGCGCGATACGCGGCCCGGACCTCGGCGACGGTGGCCGGCACCTCGAGCGCCGACTCCGGATCGACGAAGAGCAGCTCGCCGTGCGACGGCAACTCGCGCTCGTCTGGATCGAGCACGTGCAGGACGGTCACGTCGTGGCCGGCGGCGCGCAGCCCGCGCAGGGCACGCACGACGTCGTCCACTTCCATGAGCAAATCGGAAACGAGCACCACCATGCCGCGGCGGTCGAGCAGCCGCGCCGCCTGGGCGAGCGCGGCGGGAGCGCTCGAGGCGCGTCCCGCGCCCGTTTCGCCCAGGGCCGTGACCAACCGGCGCCACTGGCCGTGGCGGGCGCGCGGGGGCACGGCAGTGCGCACGCGGTCATCGAACCGCACGAGACCCACGGCGTCGCGCTGGCGAAGCAGCACGAGGGCGAGCGACGCAGCCACGACTTCGGCGTATGCGAGCTTGGTGAGCCGTGGGGCGGCGTGGCCCCGCCCGGCGGCGGGCAGTTGGGCGCCGCTCCACACCATGGACCGGCTCACGTCGAGCACGATCGTGGCCCGGAGGTTGGTCTCCTCCTCGTACTGCTTGATCACCAGGCGGTCGGCGCGGGCGGCGATGCGCCAGTCCACGTGCCGGAGGTCGTCGCCGGGCAGATAGGGGCGGTGCTCGGCGAATTCCACCGAAAAGCCCTTGCGCGGCGACCGGTGGAGGCCCGTCATGAAGCCGTCGACGACCCAACGAGCAATAATTTCCACGCGGCCGAGCGCGGCGAGATGCGCTGGGTCGAGCAGATCGGCTCGCGTCGCGCGGGCAGTCTCCATTGGGAGGCGAAAACTAGACGGCGCGCGCCACGCGGGCAAATAGGTTCGAGCGCGGAGTGGGCATCAGGCGTGCATCCAGAACGGACCGGTTCATCCGGATGCTCCTGATTGAACGGATCCTCCGGATGGAAATGGTTGGGGGCTCCGGCGCGGAGATCCCCGTGGTCATCGCAGTCCCGATTTGGTGGGTAGACACCGCCGGCCGACCTCACCCCGGCGCGCCGAGTCTCCCCGTCGCAGCCCCCAGGTCAGTTGCAGTTGATCAGAAGCATCCGATCAATCCGGAGCATCCGTGCGAACCCGTGCGTTCTGGATGTCGGTTTGAATTGCGGCGTGTCTGCGTGCGCATCGGGCGCCCGAATTCCCGATTAAATGATGTGCGCCGCGTAGCTTTGGTGGTCCGGTCCGCTACCGGCGCCCCGAAGCTGGGGCATGGCCCCCGGCGACCTACTCCACGAAGAACTCACCCACTCGGTGATCGGTGCATTCTTCGAGGTCTACAACAGCCTCGGATTCGGTTTTCTCGAGCACCTGTACGTCATGGCGATGGAACGGGAACTACGCGCGCGTGGACATCGGGTGAGTCGCGAGGTGTACGTGCCAGTGAGCTACAAAGGGGAACTCCTGGGCAGGCAACGTCTCGATATGATCGTTGACGACGCGCTGGTGGTGGAGACCAAGTCCACCTACGAGCTGCACCGGGCCGCCACGCGCCAGGTCTACAACTATTTGCGCGCCACACTCCTCGATGTCGGTCTGCTGCTGCATTTCGGGCCGACACCCAGGTTCTTCCGGGTCATTGCGCCGCAGAAACTGCATCGAGAGCGGAGGGGTTGTACGGATACATCGGATTGACCGGATGCTCCGGATCGAGAAACCCGGTGGCTTCGGCGCCGAGATCTCCGTGGTCACCGCCGTCCCGGCGCGAGGCGTGGACATCCCCCAGCCGCACTCCGGCGCACCGAGTCTCCCCTTCGGAGCCCCCAAGTCAGTTGCAGTTGATCAGGAGCATCCGATCAATCCCGAGGTTCCGGCCGAACCGCTGGGTTCTGGATGCCCGCAGAGCGCACCGGGCACACCGGCGCGGCTTGGACCGACCGCCCGGGCCGACTAACTTTGATGGTTACCCAACGCATGCTCGGTTTCGCGTCCCGCGAGCGCCGCGCATCGTGTCGTCACCGCCAGCATCGAGCGCCGTGGATCTCTCGCACATCCGCAATTTCTGCATCGTCGCCCACATCGATCACGGCAAGTCCACCCTCGCGGACCGCCTGATCGAGGCCACGGGCATGCTCCAGAAGCGCGAGATGAAGGAGCAGGTGCTCGACACGCTCGACCTCGAGCGCGAGCGCGGCATCACCATCAAGCTCAACGCCGTGCGCATGTCGTACACGGCGCCCGACGGCCAGACGTACGAGCTGAACCTGATCGACACGCCGGGCCACGTGGACTTCACGTACGAGGTGTCGCGCTCGCTGGCGGCGTGCGAGGGCGCGATCCTGGTGGTCGACGCGTCGCAGGGCATCCAGGCGCAGACGCTCTCCAATCTGTTCCTGGCCATGGACGCGGGGCTCGAGATCATCCCCGTGCTCAACAAGATCGATCTTCCGGGCGCCGAGCCCGAACGCCGCAAGAAGGAAGTGCACGACCTGATCGGCGCCAACCCCGACGAGATCCTGCTGGTGAGCGCCAAGGAAGGGATCGGCATTGCCGAGCTCCTGGAGGAGATCGTGAAGCGCGTTCCGCCGCCCAAGGGCGACTCGAACGCGCCGCTTCGCGCGCTGATCTTCGATTCGTACTACGACCGGTACCGGGGGGCGATTCCGAGCGTGCGCGTGGTGGACGGCGTGATCCGGCCAGGGCAGAAGATCTTCTTCGCCAGCGGCAGCCGCGACGCGTACGAGGTGGCGGAGGTGGGGGTCAACCAACTGCGACAGGTCATGGCGCCCGAGCTCGGCCCCGGCGAGGTGGGCTACGTGGTGGCCAACGTGCGGTCGGTCAAGGAGACACGGGCCGGCGATACGATCATGGACTTCGAACGGCCCGCCGCCACTCCGCTGCCCGGCTACCAGGACGTGCACTCGATGGTGTTCTCGGGGCTCTACCCCACCGACACCCAGCAGTACGAGACGCTCCGCGACGCGCTGGACAAGCTCATCCTCAACGACGCGTCGCTGCACTTCACACCGGAATCGTCCACTGCCCTGGGATTCGGATTCCGCTGCGGATTCCTGGGCCTGCTCCACATGGACATCGTGCAGGAGCGGCTGGAGCGCGAGTTCGACCTCGATCTCATCACCACCGTGCCGAACGTGGAGTACCACGTGTACCACACCGACGGCGCGATGCAGCTGATCGAGAATCCGTCCAAGATGCCGGCACCGGCGGAACTGGCCCGCATCGAGGAGCCGTACGTCAAGGCGCGCATCATGGCGCCGGCCGATTATATCGGTCCTATCATGACGCTGGGCAACGAACGCCGCGGCGTCTACAAGAACATGACGTACCTGGACCCCTCGCGCGTGGAGTTCGACTGGGAGTTCCCGCTGGCCGAGGTGATCCTGGACTTCTTCGACCGCCTCAAGACGATCAGCCGCGGCTACGCGTCGCTGGACTACGAGATGTTGGACTACCGGCCCAGCGATCTCGTGAAGCTCGACATGCTGATCAACGGCGACGCGGTGGACGCGTTCTCGGTGATCATCCACCGCGACAAGGCGTACGAGTGGGGGCGCAAGATCGCCGACAAGCTCAAGGAGCTGATCCCGCGCCAACTGTTCGAGGTGGCCATCCAGGCCGCCATCGGCACCAAGGTCATTGCCCGCACCACGGTGAAGCCGCTGCGCAAGGACGTCCTGGCCAAGTGCTACGGCGGCGACATCACCCGCAAGCGCAAGCTCCTGGAGAAACAGAAAGAGGGCAAGAAGCGCATGAAGCAGGTGGGCGCCGTGGAGATCCCGCAGGAAGCCTTCCTCGCCGTGCTGCAGGTCGATTAGCGGGCGCAGCGGGGGTAGATTGGCTCGTGCCCCCGACCCCGTGCGCATGACCTCGCTCGTCGTCCAGACCAGTTTTCTCGGCGACATGGTGCTCACCACTCCGCTCATCGCGGAGCTGGCGGTGCGCGGGCCCGTGGACGTCGTGGCCACGCCGGCGTCGGCCGGACTGCTCGACAACAACCCGTCGGTGCGCCGCGTGATCGTATACGACAAGCGCCGCTCGGGGCGCGGCATTCGCGGGTTCCGGCGGATTGCTCGCGACATGCGGGCCAGCGGCGCCGACGTCGTCTACCTCGCCCAGGGCTCGATGCGCAGCGCCGCCCTGGCGATGGCGGCGGGCGCCGGCACCCGCGTGGGATTCGCCAGCTCGGCCGGCCGGCCACTGTACTCGCGCACCGTGCCCTATCGGCAGGACCTGCATCACGCGGCGCGGCTCTGGCAGCTGGCCGCTCCCGACCGTGTCCCCACCACCGAACAGATCCGCCCACGGCTTTATCCCGGCCACGCCGAGCGGGCGGCCGTGGATGCGCTCATCGGCGCGTCGCGCGATGCACGCCCCCTGGTGGCGCTGGCGCCGGGCAGCGTGTGGGGCACCAAGCGCTGGCCATATTACAGGGAGTTGGCGCGCGAACTCGCCCCGGCAGCGCGCGTGGTGGTGCTGGGCAGCCCGGACGACTGCCCGTTGGCCACCGAGATTCTCGCCGCCGCGGGTCCAGGCGCCGTGGACACCACGGGGGCGTTGTCGCTGCTCGGCTCGGCGGAACTGATCGGCCGATGCGCGGTGCTCGTGACCAACGATTCGGCGCCGCAGCACCTGGGCTCGGCCATGGGCACGGCCACCGTGACCGTGTTCGGCCCCACCGTGCCGGCGTTCGGGTTCGGCCCGCTGGCACCGCATTCAATAGTTGTGGAGCGCGCGGGACTGGAGTGCCGGCCGTGCGACAAGCACGGGCCGCCCGAGTGCCCGCTCGGCCATTGGAAGTGTATGCGCGAACTCCCGGCCCGTGACGTGGCCGCGCACGTGCGCCATCTTCTCACGATCATCACCCAACCAACATGACCGCAGCTGCGACGCAGGAATTCGTCATCGGCGTGGACCTCGGCGGCACCAACGTCGTGACCGGAGCGCTCACGACCGACGGATCACGCACGTACGGCGTACGGTCGGCGCCCACGGAAGTGAAGGCCGGCGCCGAAGGAGTGGTGGACCGCATCGTGGCCCAGATCGAGGCGACGATCGCCGACACGATGACCCAGGCGGGGGTGACGCGAGCCGCATTTCGGGGCGTCGGGGTGGGCGCGCCCGGTCCGCTCGACCGGGTGCGGGGGTTGGTGATCGTCGCGCCCAACCTCGGGTGGCGCAACTTCCCGCTGCGCGACCGCATCTCGGAACGCGTCGGCCTCCCGGCCTCGCTCGACAACGACGCCAACTGCGCCACCGTGGGTGAATGGTGGCTGGGCGCGGCGCGCGGGGCGCGCCACGTGGTGGGCCTCACCATCGGCACCGGGATCGGCGGCGGGTTGATCATCGATGGCAAGCTGTTCCACGGCGCGTCGGACGTGGCAGGCGAGATCGGGCACACCACGATCGACGTGAACGGCCGCCACTGCACGTGCGGCAACTACGGGTGTCTCGAGGCATACGCGTCGGGCCCGGCCATTGCCACTCGGGCGCGCGAGGTGTTGATGCGCGAAGGGACGGGATCGCTCATGCCGAACATGGTACACGGGGACCTCGAGCGACTCACGGCGCAAACGGTCTACGACGCCGCCAAGGCGGGCGATCCCGTGGCCGACGAAATCGTGCGCGACACGGCGCGCTATCTGGGCGCCGGCGTGGCGAACCTGCTCAATATCTTCAATCCCGACGTGGTGGTGGTGGCGGGCGGCGTGACGCTGGCGGGTGAGCGGCTGTTCACGCCGTTGGGCGCCGAGGTGCGGCGCAGAGCGTTCGCGCCGGCGGTGGCGGCCGTGAAGATCGTGGCGGGGGAGTTGCCGGGGACCGCGGGAGTCGTGGGGGCCGTGAGGACCTTCCTTGACAGCTAGACAGCCCCGGCAAAGCCTGCGCCAATACGTTCAGAGGTTCGGAAATTATCAGTGAAGAGACTGGGCCTCATCGGAACGTTCGTCTGGGACATCATTTATGGTCGCGATGTCCGGCAACTGCCCATCGAAGAATGGGGCGGCGTGACGTATACCCTGGCGGGGCTCGATGCTGCCCTGCCCGACGATTGGGAAATCGTCCCCCTCATCAAGGTCGGATCTGACCTCGCGCCGCGGGCGCGCGAGTACTGTCGCTCGCTCCGCCGTATGAGCCCTGCGGCTCCGCTCATCGAGGTGCCCTATCCCAACAACCGGGTGGAAATCCGCTACGTGAGCGAGTCGCGGCGCACGGAGCGGCTCACCGGCGGCGTGCCGCCATGGAGTTGGGCCGGGCTGCAACCGCTCCTCCACGGGCTCGACGCGCTCTACATCAACCTGCTCGCCGGGTGGGAGGTGGACCTCGAGACCGCCCAGCTCATCCGGCAGCACTTCCGGGGGCCGATCTACTGCGACCTCCATTCGCTGATGCTTGCCATCCAGCCCGACGGCCTGCGGACCCCACGACCGCTGCCCAACGTGCGCGACTGGTGTGCCTGTTTCGACCTGATCCAGGTGAACGAGGACGAAATGGCCCTGATGGCGCCCGACCCGCTGGCCCTGGCCGCCACGGCGCTCGACGCCGGCGCGCGGTGTTTGGTGGTTACGCTGGGGGCCCGGGGCGCCGTGTACTTCGCGGCGCCGGACTTCGAGCGGCTGAGCGATCTGCACCGTCCGCGGCCGCTGGGGGCGACGGCGGGGCCGCTGCGCTCGGCGCTCGTGCCGACGCCCGTGTCAAGTCCGGCCGGGGGCGACCCGACGGGTTGTGGAGACGTATGGGGCGCGACCTATTTCTCTCGGCTGCTCGCCGGTGATATGTTGCGGCACGCCATCCTCGCCGCGCATCGCGCGGCCGGCCGAAACCTGGAGCACCGCGGAGCCACCGGGCTCGCGCAACACCTTCGAGGGGAACTCAGCGCCACGTGACCACCGTCATCAACGTCCCGCCGTCGCTCGACGATCAGTCGTTCGAGCAGGTGCTGGAACAGCTGGCGCCCGTGCCAATGGACGAGAAGGTCCTGGTCGACGCGCGCCACTGCCGGTGGGCATCGCCCTACGGGCTCACGGCGCTGCTCGCGCTGGCCCAGACGCGAGCCGAGCGGCCGGCGTTCGCGGCGCCCGAGGGTGAGGAGACGGTGGGCTACTGGGCCCGCACCGACTTCTTCAAGTACGCCGACGAGCTGTACGAGCTGCACGGGACCGTCCCCAAGCGCGCGGGCGGCGACTCGCGCGTCCTGCTCGAGGTCACGCCGGTGGCGAAGAGCGAGGACGTGCACGAGGTGGTGGAGCGCATCCAGCAGAAGGCCCAGCAGATCATCAGCACCGAGCTCAATCTCGACGCCAAGGCCACGGTGGGCTTCGCGATGACGCTCTCCGAGATCTGCCAGAACATCGTCGAACACGCCGGCCGCGGCGGTTGGGTTGCCGTCCAGGCCTACACCTGGAAGAAGCGGCTCGGGCGGCGCGTGGTTCAGATCGCCGTGTGCGACGCCGGCATGGGGTTCCGCAACTCGCTGGAGGGCGCGCCGGGCCGGGTGCGCGACGACCGGTGGGACGACGGCGCGGCGCTGGAGGCGGCGGTGATCCGCGGCGTGAGCCGGTTCCGCGATCCGGGGCGCGGCCAGGGGCTGTCGGGCGTGCGGCGGTATTGCGGCCGATGGGAAGGCAAACTCTCAATTCGCAGTGGCACGGCGCGCATCGCGCTCGTGCCCAAGTGGGATGAGGACGTCCCGCTTGAGGAAGATCTCTCCCCCTTTCCCGGTGCTCAGGTGCAGGTCACGATCCCTGAGCGCACGGCAGGCAAAGAATGAACCACATCGACCTGGGCACCGTGCTGCGGCAGACGGTATCGGCCAATCTCTACTCGAACCTCGTGACCCGGCCCACGGGGGCCGCGGTGCGCAATCAGATCGAGTTGCTCATGCGCGAGGCCCATGAGCGCACCCTCACCGTCCTCGATTTTTCCCACGTGTCGATGATGGACTTCTCGTGCGCCGACGAGGTGATCGCCAAGCTGTTGTTGCGCTACTGTGACGAGAATCCGCCGCACGAAGCGTACTTCCTGTTCCGCGGCATGACCGACGACCACTGGGAGGCCATCGAGACGGTGCTCGAGCGCCACGGCCTGGCGCTGGCCATCGAGCAGGAAGACGGAGTGCACGTGGTGGGGGTGCTCAGCGAGCGCGAGCGCCGGGCGTGGGAGGCGGTTCAGCGGCACGGGCGCGCCGCGGCCGCCGACCTGGCTGGCGAGATCGGCGAGGACGAGCCCGACATCCGCCGCACGCTCGACGCGTTGTGGCGCCGTCGCCTGGTCATGCGTCTGGATGAGGAATACGTGGTGCTCGGAGGAGAGCGTGGCTGAACGGCTCCACCGTCCGTTGCGGGTGGCGCAGTTGATCGCCACCAAGCCGGACGACCCGGCGCGCGGATCGGCGGTGTTCATGCACCCCGAAGACGCCCGCCAACGCCTGCTCACCGATGGCGAGCTGGCGTGGGTGTACGGTCCGCGGCGCCACGAACTCGCCACCGTGCACTACGACGACGCACTGCCCCGCGGCGACGTGGTGCTGCGCGACGTCGTCGGCGCCTCGCCGTCCGAGATCGTGCGGGTGATCAAACCAGACCTGGATTCGCGCGGACGACCGCCCGCTTACGCATGACAACCGGCCGATGACCAGGAAACCACGGCGCCCGCTCGATCGCGCC
Organism: Gemmatimonadaceae bacterium; assembly: GCA_035533015.1. Classification (NCBI taxonomy): domain Bacteria; kingdom Pseudomonadati; phylum Gemmatimonadota; class Gemmatimonadia; order Gemmatimonadales; family Gemmatimonadaceae; species Gemmatimonadaceae bacterium. The sequence continues at coordinate 24,971 of DATLUQ010000049.1, forward strand.
ACGCTGCCGCTCCACGGCGGCCTCGATGCCGGCGACCGCGACGTCGACGCCCCGGTGGTGCGCGCGCTGTACCAGTCGGTCAACTACATCCAGGAAATCGGCACCGCCGAGGGCATGCGGTATCCGCGGTACGGCAACGCGCCCAACGCCGAAGCCGTGCAGCGCCGGATGGCCGCGCTCGAGGGCGCCGAAGCGTCAGTGCTGCTCGCCAGCGGCATGGGCGCCACCGCCTGCGCGCTCACCGCTCTGCTCCGCCCCGGCGATCACATCGTGGCCAGCGCGTGGATCTACGGCGGCACGCGCACCCTGCTCGAGCAGGAATTCACCTCCCTCGGCATCGAGGTGTCGCTCATCGAACCGAACGAGGTGCGCGTCTGGCGCCGCGCCGTGCGCAAGAACACGCGGGTCGTGTTCGTCGAGACGCCGGTCAATCCCAGCTGCCGCGTGCTCGACCTCAAGCCGGTGAGCTACGTGTGCAAGGACTCGGGCATTGCGCTCGTGGTCGACGCCACGTTCGCCAGCCCGGTGAACTTTCGCCCGCTCGAGCATGGCGCCGACGTGTCCATCCACTCGGCCACCAAGTACCTGAATGGCCACCACGACGTGATGGGCGGCGTCGTCTCGGGCACCGCGCCCTATATTGAAGAGGTGCGGCAGAAGATGATGATCTGGGGCCAGGCGCCCGACCCGTTCGCCGCGTGGCTGCTCGAGCGCGGACTCAAAACGCTCGACGTGCGCGTGCAGCGGCAGAACGCCAACGGTATGCGCGTGGCCGAATGGGCCGAGAGCTGCAAAGAGATCAGGCGCGTCCACTACCCGGGCTTGCCCTCTCACCCGGATCATGCCGTGGCCAAGCGCACGCTCGACGGGTTCGGCGGCATGCTGGCGTTGGAACTCGGTGGCGGCGCGCGCGCCGTGGACCGCATGCTCCGCCGGTTGCGGCTGTTCCAGCACGCGCCGAGCCTGGGCGGAGTCGACTCCCTGGTCTCGGAGCCGCGCCACACCTCGCACGCCGCCGTTCCGGCCGACGAGCGCGCCCGAGCGGGAATTGCCGATGGATTCGTGCGGCTGAGCATCGGCATCGAGAGTGCCGACGACCTCATCGCGGACCTCGACCAGGCGTTGCGTTGACCGCCACCGAATCGGTCGGGGTGATCCGGTTCGAGCGGGTCACGAAGGAGTACCCGAGGTCAGGCATGGCGCTCAAGGAAGTGTCGCTCCGCGTGGCCCGAGGGGAATTCCTGTTCCTCACCGGCCCCAGCGGCGCCGGCAAGAGCACGATCCTGCGCCTCACCTACTTCAACGAGCGGCCGACCAGCGGCATCGTGCGCGTGAGCGGCGTGAATTCCGAGCACGCCTCGCGCCGCGAGATCTCCAAGCTGCGCCGCCGCCTCGGCATCGTGTTCCAGGATTTCCGGCTGCTCGAGGAGCGCACGGCCGAGGCCAACGTGGCGTTCGCCCTCGAGGTCACCGGCACGCCACGCGCCCAGATCGGCCCCAAGGTGAGCCGCGTGCTCACCCAGGTCGGGCTGGCCTCCAAGTCCACCGCCTACCCGAAGGAACTCTCCGGCGGCGAACAGCAGCGCGTGGCCATCGCCCGCGCCCTGGTGAACGATCCCTTCGTGCTCATCGCCGACGAACCGACCGGCAACCTGGACGAGCGCGCCACGCGGGGCGTGTTCCAACTGCTGCGCGAGATCAACGCCGCTGGCACCGCGATCGTCATGGCCACGCACGATCTCGACCTCGTGCGCAGCACCGACTATCGCACGATCGAACTCAACCGCGGCCAGATCGTGTACGACTCGACCGACACGCCGGAGCCCGCCGCGTGAGACGTACCGTGCGCGATGCCTCGGCCGCCGTCGGCCGCGCTCCCCTGCTGAGCGCGCTCAGCATCACCACCATCGCGTTCTCGTTGTTCGCCTTCGGCCTGTTCGGGCTCGTGGCGCTCAACATCCGCGCCGCGCTTCAGCAGGTGGAAGCGCGTGTGGAGATCCGCGCCTTCGTAGCTGACGGCACCGACGCCCAGGCGCTGGCCGCCGCGGCGGGCGACATCGGCGCGTTTCCCGAAGTGCAGAGCGTGGACATCGTTTCCAAGGATCAGGCGCTGACCCGCGCCCGCCGTGAACTCCCGGAGTTTTCCGACGTATTCGAATCGGGCGTGCTGCCGGCGTCCATCGACGTCAGGCTCAAGCCGGGATTCCGCGACCCCGCCACCGTGGACAGCGTGGCTCAGCGGCTCAAGAGCTACCCGTTCGTGGACGACGTTCGCTACGGTGAGGACTGGCTGGTGCAACTGTACCGGCTGCGCAATATCGCCGGCGTGGCCGGGCTGGTGCTCGGCTTCGCCTTTGCCGCCGTGGCGGTGATCATCATCGGCGCCACGATCCGCATGGCCGTGCTGGCGCGCGCCGAGGAGATCTCGATCATGCGCCTGGTGGGCGCCACCGACGGGTTCATTCGCCGACCCTTCCTGCTCGAGGGGTTCGCCAAGGGCGTGGCGGGCGGACTGCTCGCCCTGTTCCTGACCTGGACCGGCATGCACCTCATCGACCGGTACCTACACTTCCACACGGTGTTCTTCAGCCCGTGGATGGCCGCGCTCGGCGTGGCCGCTGGCGCCCTCCTCGGTGTGCTCGGCAGCGCGGTGGCCGTCGGGAGGCACCTACGCGCGCTGTGACGCGGCCCCCGGGCCTCGTCGCCGCGCTCGCTCTCGCTGGTGCGCTCGCGCTCGTGGGAGCACCGCGCGCCGCGCGCGCCCAGCAGACGCAGACCGAGATCAAACTCCGGGCCCAGCGCGATACGCTCGACCAGATCCGCCGCGAACGCGCCGAATTGGAGGCGCGCATGCGCACCCTCCAGAGTTCGGCGCACAGTCTGAGCGACGAGGTCACCAACCTCGATGAGCGCGCCAGCGCAACGGCCCGCCTGGTGAATGCGCTGGACCGTCAACTGGTGGAGATCAACGCCGACGTGTCGGACGCCACCGGCAACATGGTGCGCGCCGAGGACGACCTCACCGCGCAGCGTGCGGTGCTCGACCATCGCCTGATGGAGATCTACAAGCGCGGCCCCATGTTCACGTTTCAGGTGCTGCTCTCGGCGCAGTCGTTCGGGGACCTGGTCGCGCGCTACAAGTATCTCCACCTGCTCACGCTGCGAGACCGCGCTCTGGTGAAGCACGTCCAGGACCTGCGCGACCAGGTGCAGCTGGAGCGCAACCGCCTGGTCACGCTGCAGAACGCGGTGGTCCAGAACCGCAGCGACAAGGCCCGCGAGGAAGGTGAACTGCGCGCGCTCGAACGCCAGCGGCAGCACAGCCTGTCGACGGTCAATCAGCAGGTGCAGCAGACCCAGGCGCGTCTGGCCGCGGTGCGCCGCACGGAGTCGCAGCTCACCGGCGCCATCGCCAGCCTGGAAGCCGCCCGCAAGCGCGCCGAGGCGGCAAGCCCGAGCACGGCGGTCAGTCGGAGCACGATCAGGACCAGCGACTACGGTAAGCTCGACTGGCCGGTGCAGGGCGACATTCTGTACCCGTTCGGCCGGCAGGTGCAGTCCAACAATACCACCATTCGCTGGAACGGCATCGGCATCGCCGCGCCCCTCGGCACTCCGGTGCACGTCGTGGCCGCGGGCGAGGTGGTGAGCGTGTCGCAGCTCGGGCTCTACGGCCTGACGGTGATCGTGGACCACGGCGGCGGCGACTATTCCATTTACGGATCGCTGCAGGAATCGCGCGTGAAGCGCGGCGACCACGTGATCAAGGATCAGGTGATCGGCTCCGTCGGCATGTCCGATCCGGATTTCCCCGCCCATCTCCACTTCGAGGTGCGCGAGCACGGCGGCCCCGCCGTCGATCCCACCACCTGGCTCCGCCACCGATGACCATCGTCAAACGCTGCAACGTGTGCTCCCGCTTCCGCGGCTACGAAGAAGGCGACCGGTTCTGCCTCGCGTGCGGAAACGAAGGACTGGACTCGGCCTGCGCCTGCGGCCGCACCTTCGAGTACGCGCTGGTGGAGCCCGAGGGCGAACTCCACTGTCCGCGGTGCGGGCAGTCGCTGCGCGGCCGCTCGTCCGAGTTCGTGTGACCGTGGCCAGGGCCACGCGTCGCGCACCGGCCGGGGCGGCGGCGGGCGCCACGGGCGCCGAGCAACTGGGCGCCCACGTATCGATTGCCGGCGGCACGGCGGAGGCCCCGCCGCGCGCCGCCGCGATCGGCGCCACGGCCATGCAGATGTTCACGAAGATGGCCAACCGGTGGGCCGAACGCGCCGTGGCCGCCGCCGAGGCCAGCGCGTTCCGCAGCGGGCTGGCCGCCACCGCCGTCCGGACGACCGTCGTCCACGACTCGTACCTGATCAACCTGGCCAGCCCCGATCCGGTGCTGCGCCGGCGGTCGATCGAGTCGTTCGTGGCCGAGCTGGAGCGGTGCGCCGCGCTTGGTATTACATATCTCGTATCACATCCCGGCAACTTCATGGACGAGCGGGCCAGCGGCATCCGCCGCAACGCCGACGCGATCGCCGAAGCGCTGGAGCGCGTTCCGGGCAAGACCGTGCTCTGCCTGGAGACCACCGCCGGCGCGGGCACCGTGATCGGCAGCACGTTCGAAGAACTGGCGCTGCTGCTCGAACTCGTGCCCGCCGCGCAACGCAAACGCCTGGGGGTGTGCGTCGACACCTGCCACATCTACTCGGCGGGCTACGATCTGGTGCGCGACTTCGACGGCGTGTGGGCCCGCTTCGACGACGTGCTCGGCCGGCGCCGGCTGCGCGTCCTGCATCTTAATGATTCCAAAATGCCGTTCGAATCGCGACGCGACCGCCACGAACTGATCGGCGAGGGCACGCTCGGCCCGGGCCCCTTTCGCCGTATCATGACCGACCCCCGGTTCCAGGCCGTGGCCAAGGTGCTCGAGACCCCCAAACTCGAGGACGCCACCAAGACCGACCGGCGGATGCTCGCCCGGCTGCGGCGCTACGCCGCCGGTCGTTGATCCGGCCGCCGATGTCGAAGCGATCTGGCGGATTTGGGGTACTGTCCCTATCCTCACGTGGATCATGATCGCCCCATCGCGCTCGTCCCGACCGCTCAACACCCGGCTCATGCGCCGGGTCGCGCTCTTCGCGCTCTTCGCGCTGGAGCTCGTGGTCGCGTTCGCGCCGCTGATGGAGCCTGATCACGAAGCGACCAAGTCGCACGTCGAGGAGACGGGAACCCAGCACCAATTTCTGGTGCACGACGACGCGAATTGCGCCGTCTGCGCGCTGCGGTCGATCACCGCGCTCCCCTCGGGCCGCGCCGTCGTCCTTCCCAACGCCCACACGCAGCTAGTCGCCGCTGCCCAAGTGCACTTCACCGTGACCACGGGCACCGAAGCGGCCAATCCGTCGCGAGCTCCGCCGATCTTCGGCTGAGTTCGCTGCGACCTCAGGATGCACCGCGCGCGCCCGCGCGCAGGGGACACCCCCCGGCATCCCTTTCGACCATCATCGAGGGCCTGCATGCGAACGTCCATTTGGATGTGCGCGCTGGTGTGTGTTGCCAGCGTCGCATCCGCACAACAACGCGCGCCTGCCGGCGGCTCCGTCGCCGACACGCTCCGCCTCACTCGACGCCAGGCCATCGCCATGGCGCTGCTCTCCAACCCCACGATCGGCGTGGCCAAGGAGCAGACGGCGCAGGTCCAGGCCCAGCGCGTCGAGGGCATGGCGATTCCCGATCCGTTGTTCTCGGCTGCTTACGATTCCATGCCGCGGATCACCGGGTTCGGCCCATCGGTCTCCAAACCGGTGAGCCTGAGCGTGGTCGTGCCCTTTCCCGACAAGCTGCGGCTGGAGAGCCGGCTCGGCACCGCCAACGTCAACGCGTCGCAGCAGAATCTGCGGCTCGTCGAGCAAGGCATCGCCGCCTCGGCCAGCCAAGCGTACGACGCCGTGCTCGTGGCGGCCATGCACCGGCGCGACTTTCTCGAGGCCGACTCGTTGGCCACGGACTTTCTCAAGAAGACGCAAGCCCGGTTCAATGCCGGCACGGTGGCCCGGCTCGACGTGATCAAGGCGCAGGTCGATCTCGCCTCCGCCGGCAACGACCTCATCGCCAACTCGCGCGACATCGCCACCGCGCAGGCCGGTCTGAACCGCATCATTGGGCGCGCCCTCGGCTCCCCGATCGACCTCACCGACTCGCTCACCGTGCCGCCGCCCCTGCCCGACCTCGATGCCGTGCAGCAGGCCGCGCTCCGGTCGCGGCCGGAGATCCGCTCGCTCGAGGCCCAGCAGCGCGCGGCGCAGGCCAACGCGTCGCTCGTCCGCGAGCAGGCGTTCCTGCCCGATCTGTTCGCGTCGGCGAGTCGCGACGCATCCGTAGCCGGCCCAGCCTGGTACTCGGTAGGCATCGCGATGCCCATTCCCATCCTGTTCTGGCAGCACTCGCGCGGCGACTTCGCCGAGACTCAGCACCGTGAACTCGAACTGGCGGCCACCCTGCGCGACACGCGGGCCGCCGTCGGCCAGGACGTGCAGACCGCCTTCGCGAACGCCGACGCCGCCGAGCGCCAGGCCGTATTCATCCGCGATCAGTTGCTGCCCTCGGCGCGCGAAGCGTATCGCGTGGCCACCACGAGCTACGGACTGGGCGGACTGTCCGCCCTCGACGTGCTCGACGCCCGCCGCTCCCTGCTCGATGCCGAAAGCCAATACGCCGATGCCCTCGCGGCTGCCAATTCGGCCCGCGCCGATCTCGAGCGCGCCGCCGGCGTGCCGCTCACCACGTTCGCCCCTGGAGCTCCCCGTGAGTAAGCGCCCGTTCGCGCCCGCGACATTCGCCGTCGCCGCGCTCATTGCTCTTGCCGGCGTCGTCGCCGGCTGCACCTCGTCGTCGTCCGCCACCGAAGACACCACGGCGATCGTCAAGCCGTCGACCTTCAAGGTCACCGACGCCCAGCGCGCCCGGCTGAAGATCGTGACGCTGGCCGACACCACCTTCCGGCCCTCGCTCGACGTCACCGGCACCGTGGAGTTCAATGGCGATTCCTCCACCCAGGTGATCGCTCCGATCTCCGGCCCGGTGACGCGATTGCTGGTGAACGTCGGCGACGAAGTCAAAGCCGGAACGCCGCTGGCGGCGGTGTCGTCTCCCGACTTCGCCTCGGCCATGGCCGGCTATCGCAAGGCCGAGGACGCCGCGCGCAACACGCAGCGGATTCTCACGCTCAACCAACAGCTCTACGCCAACGACGCATTGGCCCGCAGCGACCTCGATCAGTCGCGCACCGATGCGTCGTCGGCCGCCGCCGACCTCGACGCCGCCGCCGAGTCGCTGCGGGCGCTCGGCGTGTCCGACAGCACCATCGCCGCCATCAGCAGCGGCAAGCCGACGGGCGTCGTGGAGGGCATCATCCGGTCGCCCATCGCCGGCGTGGTGGTGGAGAAGCTGATCACGCCCGGCCAACTGCTCGCGGCTGGCGGCACGCCGACGTTCACCGTGGCGAACCTTTCCACGGCATGGGTCATGGCCAGCGTCTACCCGGCCGATCTCGATCTCGTGGGCAAGGGCCAGTCGGCGAGCATCTACACCGACGCGTCGCAGCGCCCGGTGTCGGGCCGCGTGGACTACGTGGCCGCGCTGGTCGATCCCGGCACCAAGGCCACCGCCGTCCGCGTCGTGGCCGACAATCGCTCCCAATTGCTCAAGCGCGACATGTTCGTGCGCGTGCAGATCCACTCCACGCGCGCGCGCACCGGCATCCTGATTCCCGCGGCGGCGCTCCTGCGCAACGGGGACAACCTGCCGTTCGTGTTCGTCGCCACGCCCGACGGCTCGTTCGCGCGTCGCGACATCACGTA
>DATLUQ010000050.1 GCA_035533015.1 Gemmatimonadaceae bacterium
CCGCTGCCGGCCGACGTCGGATCGGGGAACGCCGGGCTGCTGGGCGACACGTCGGTCACCATCAGCCCATGGCTGTACTGCGACGGCACGCTGTCCTGCTGCACCACCGCATTGGTGAGCGGCGCCACCGAAATACCCAGCTTGGTCTCGGCCATTGCCGTGCCACTACCCGAGTTGTCTCCGTGGTCGTTGCTCGCCAAGGCCGTCGTCGAAGCTGCCGGCGGCTCGCCCAACTTCACAGGGATCGTAAGGCTCTTGCCGTGCCGCATGACCCCGAGCTTGATCGTCTGGCCCGGCTCGTAGTTGCGCACCACGCGCTGCAACGCCGCCACGTCCTTCACCTGCTGGCCGTCCACCGAGATGATCACGTCGCTGATGTCGATGCCCGCCTGCTCGGCCGGGCTCGGGCCGTTGTCGGTGGTGAACCCCTGCACCGACGCGCCGTGGATGTCCGCCATACCGTTTATCGTTGCATCCGCGTTGCTTGCGTCTACGATGCTCACACCGAGCACCGCGCGCCGCACGTGGCCGTACTTGATGAAGTCATCCATCACCTTGCGGGCGAGCGAGATCGGGATCGCGAAGCCATACCCCGCGAAGTACCCGGTACCGCTGGCCAGCGCGCTGTTGATGCCGATCACCTGCCCCTGCAGGTTGACCAGCGGACCGCCACTGTTGCCCGGATTGATGGCCGCGTCGGTCTGGATGTAATCCATGATCGCGTACGGATTGTCGGGCGTGTTGAGCAGCCCGTTGAGCTGCCGTCCCTTGGCGCTCACGATGCCCGATGTGACGGTAAAGTTGAGGCCGAGTGGGTTGCCGATGGCCAGCACCCACTGCCCGACGTGGGCCGCGGAATCCTCGCCGAGTGCCACCGTGGGCAGGTTGTTGGCGTCGATCTTGATGAGCGCCACGTCGGTGGTCGGGTCGCGACCGATCACCTTGGCCGTGAACTTCCGGTTGTCGAGAAGCGTGACCGTCAGCTTGTCGGCCAGGTCGCCGCCGTCAGCCACGACGTGATTGTTGGTCAGGATGTAGCCGTCCCGCGATACAATGAAGCCACTGCCGCTCGAAACCTGCGGCGTGTTGTCGGGCTGCTGATGGAACTGGCGGAAGAACTGATCCATTCCCGGCGGGAGGCCCTGCGGCATCTGCTGGCGCGACCGCTTGGGCTGCGTTTCAGCCTGGATGGAAACCACGGCCGGAGTGACCGTGTTGGCCACCCACTCGAACGCGTCAGAAACCGCTTCTGCGGTGTTGACCGACGGGGGAGGCGTGAGCTTGGCCGACGCGAACTCGGGCCGCACAGCCTGGGCCCAGCTGAAGCGCGTGAGGTCGACCCCCGACGCGAACACCAGCCCGCAGATGAATGCCACCGCCACAGCGGCGCCGAGCGTGATACGTGAGCGCATAGACATGTTGATCATTCCACCTGTGTGTCAGACTCTGTGTATTACCCGTGCGCCGGCAGTTGGTTCGCCGGCACGGCCGCGGATCGGAGCCACGCCAAAGACGTGGGCACCCCAAATGGACACATAACGGGGCGGCTTGGTTTCCGCGAGGGTGCGGCTGCAACGGCCGCGGGCGCCGGGATTCGTTCCCGGCGCCCGTGACCGCTCAACCCACGAATGTTTATTGTTTCTTGCTGTCGTCAACGATCTCGTAGTCGGCCTCGACCACGTCTTCGGGCTTCGCGCCCTCGGCGGCCGGCGCCCCTTCGGGTGCGGTGCCGCCCTCCGGAGCGGCCTGCGACTGCGCGTAGAACGACTGGCCCGCTTCGGCAAACGTTTTGGACAGTTCTTCCTGCGCGGCGCGGATCTCGGCCATGTCGTCACCGCGGAGCGCCTTGCGTGACCGCTCCACCGACCCGTCGAGCTTGGCCTTGAGGTCCGCCGGCAACTTGTCCGACCACTCCTTGGCGTTCTTCTCCACCTCGTAGGTCATGCTGTCCAGGCGGTTCCGCGTGTCGATCTCCTCACGCCGCGCCTTGTCGGCCTGCGCATTCTTCTCGGCGTCCTTGACCATGCGATCGACCTCGGAGTCCGACAGCCCGCTGGACGCCTCGATGCGGATCTTCTGCTCCTTGCCCGTGGCCTTGTCCTTGGCGCCCACGTGCAGGATGCCGTTGGCGTCGATGTCGAACGTGACCTCGACCTGCGGTACGCCGCGCGGAGCGGGCGGAATGCCCGTGAGCTGGAACTTGCCGATGGTGCGATTGTCGCGCGCCAACTCGCGTTCGCCCTGCAGCACGTGGATCTCGACCGTCGTCTGATTGTCGTCGGCGGTGGAGAACACCTCCGACTTCTTGGTCGGGATCGTGGTGTTGCGCGGGATCAGCACCGTGGTCACGCCACCCAGCGTCTCGATGCCCAGCGACAGCGGCGTCACGTCGAGCAACAGCACGTCCTTCTGCTCGCCGGTGAGCACCGCGCCCTGGACGGCGGCCCCGATGGCTACGACCTCGTCCGGGTTCACGCCCTTGTTGGGGTCCTTGCCGAAGAACTTCTTGACGATCTCCTGGATCTTCGGAATGCGCGTCGAGCCGCCGACGAGGAGGACCTCGTCGATCTCGTCGGGCTTGAGCCCGGCGTCCTTGAGCGCCTGCTCCATGGGCGGGATCGTGCGTTGGATGAGATCGTCCACCAGCTGCTCGAACTTGGCCCGCGAGAGCGTGTAGTTGAGGTGCTTGGGCCCGCTCGCATCGGCCGTGATGAAGGGGAGGTTGATGTCCGTGGACATCGTGCTCGACAACTCCATCTTGGCCTTCTCGGCGGCTTCCTTGAGGCGCTGGAGCGCCATGGGATCCTTGGAGAGGTCGATGCCCTGATCCTTCTTGAACTCGGCCACGATCCAGTCGATCACGCGCTGATCGAAGTCGTCGCCGCCAAGGTGCGTGTCGCCGTTGGTAGACTTGACTTCGAACTGTCGCGAGCCCTCAACGTCATACAGTTCGAGCACCGAGATGTCGTACGTGCCGCCACCCAGGTCGAAGACCGCGACCTTCTCATCCTTCTTCTTGTCGAGGCCGTACGCGAGTGCGGCGGCCGTCGGCTCGTTGATGATGCGCAGCACTTCCAGCCCGGCGATCTTGCCGGCGTCCTTCGTGGCCTGGCGCTGCGCGTCGTTGAAATAGGCGGGCACGGTGACGACCGCCTTGGACACCGAATGGCCGAGGTAGTCTTCCGCCGTCTGCTTCATTTTCTGCAGAATCATCGCCGAGATTTCGGGCGCGGTGAACCGCTTGCCCTGCACCTCGACCGTGGCCACGTCGTTCGTGCCAGCCACGACCTTGTACGGCACGCGCGAGATCTCGTTCTTCACCTCGCCCATCTTGCGTCCCATGAACCGCTTGATCGAGAACACGGTGTTCTGAGGATTGGTGACCGCCTGCCGCTTGGCGACCTGGCCGACGAGGCGCTCGCCATCCTTGGTGAACCCGACTACCGAAGGCGTCGTCCGACCACCCTCCGCGTTCGGAATCACGACGGGGTCGCCCCCCTCCATGACCGCCACGACCGAATTGGTGGTACCCAGATCGATGCCAATGACTTTGTCCGCCATTTCTTCCCCTGTGGGTGATGGACGGGGTGTTTATCCCCCGCCTGCACGGTTCCTTATGGCAAGAGGAGGGCCGCGCATCTGCGCCAGTCTGGCAGAGTCTGCCCCCATTTCGCATTGTGGTGTCTGACACTCTGGCGCCGCCGGCCGGCGGCTGACGCACCGGCAGGGGTGTCCGCGCGGCTTGGCAGCTTTCTCGACCCGGCAGACGCATGATTCCGCTCAGCGACGAAAACGTCTTGTTCCGTCAGCCGTTGATGACGTGGGCATTGCTCGCGGCGATGTTCGCGGTCTGGATCTTCGTGGAGGGGGCGGGCTTCAACGACGTCGCCCTGATGTCGGCCGTGTGCAACCTGGGGATGGTGCCCGGGGAGATCACGCACATGGCGCCGCTCGGGTATCAGCTGCCGCTGGCGCCGGGGCTCGCCTGTGTGATCGACAACTCGCGGATCAACATCTTCACACCGCTCATCTCGATCTTCCTCCACGGCGGATGGCTCCACATCCTCGGCAACGCCGTGTTCTTCTGGGTGTTCGCGCGGGCCGTGGAAGACACGATGGGACCGTGGCGGTTCCTGGCGTTCTTCCTGACGTGCGGCCTGATCGCGGCCGCGTCGCAGATCGCCTCCGATCCGGCGTCGCCCGTACCCACGGTGGGCGCGTCGGGAGCGATCTCGGGCGTGATGGGGGCGTATCTCGTGCTCTACCCGCGGGTGCGCATCCACATGCTGTTCATCTTCATCATCTTCTTCAAGGTCTTCCGCATTCCGGCGTGGATCGTGCTCATCTGGTGGTTCGGGGTGCAGGTACTCACGGCTCTGCCGTCGCTGTCGGCCCAGGGGCCCGACATCACCGGTGGGGTGGCGGTGTGGGCCCACGTAGGCGGGTTCCTCACGGGCTTGCTGCTCATCCGGGCGTTCGTGAAGCCGGAATTGATGGCCCAACGGGCGCAGATGATGCACGCCTACGAGGTGCCGTAGCCCGGACGATCCCCGACGGCCTGTCGGTCGAGTTCCCCTTCCCGCGTCCGGACCCTGGCCGGTAGCTTGCGGCACCCTACGATCCTTGGAAGCCCATGTTCGGTCGGCTCATCCCCCACGACGAGCAGTTCTTCACGGCCTTCAACCAGCTGGCCTCGCAGCTCGCGGCGGCAGCGCGGAAGTTGGTCCAGCTGTTCGACGATCCGGCTCACGCCTCGCACCACGTGCGTGCGCTCAAAGAGATCGAGCACGACGCCGACGAGCTCACGGCGGCGGTGAACGTGCGGCTCAACAAGAGCTTCATCACCCCGTTCGATCGCGAAGACATCCACATGCTGGTGTCGCGGCTGGATGACGTGGTGGACCTGATCGATGGGGCGGCACGGCGTTACGAGATGCTGCACATCAAAGACGTGCGGTCACAGGGGAAGGAGTTGGCGCGGGTGCTGGCCGAGGCCACCGACCACCTCCAGCAGGCCGTGGCGGCGATCAAGAAGCCGGCCGAAGTGGAGCGCCAGGTGGCGGCCGTGAAACGGCTGGAGGAGGAAGCGGACACGATCTACCATGACGCGGTGGGGTCGCTGTTCGCCAATGGCGATGATGCGATAGACGTCCTCCGGTGGAAGGAGATGTATGACACCCTCGAACGCACCACCGACTATTGCATGCGCGTGGCCCAGGTGTTGCGGAGCATCTCTCTCAAGAACGCCTGACGTGGCCGCGTTCGTCGTCGCGATCATCGCGGTCGCGCTGGTCTTCGATTTCAGCAACGGGTTCCACGATTCGGCGAATTCCATCGCCACGATCGTTGGCACCCGCGTATTGAGCCCGCTCGCCGCCGTCGTGTGGGCGGCGGCGTTCAACTTCGCGGCCCTGTTCGTGGTCAAGACGGCGGTCGCCACGGCCATCGGCTCGGGAATGGTCGAGCAGAGCATCGTGACGCCGAACTTGATTCTCGCCGCCCTGCTCGGCGCCATCGCCTGGAATCTCGTCACCTGGTATTTCGGCATTCCCTCCAGCTCGTCGCACGCGCTCATCGGCGGGTATGCCGGCGCGGCGATCTCGAAAGCCGGCGTGGGAGCGATTCTCTGGGGCATCAAGTGGAAGCAGACGCTGGCCTTCATCGTGATCTCGCCGATTGTCGGGCTCGGCGCGGGCTTCCTGTTGATGGTGCTGGTGTACCGGATCTTCCGCCGCAGCGCTCCAGCAAGAGTGGACCGATTCTTTCGTCATGCGCAGCTCGCCAGCTCGGCGCTGCTCTCGCTGTCGCATGGCGGCAACGACGCCCAGAAGACCATGGGGATCGTCGTGGCTCTGCTCGTGGCTACACAGCCGGTATTCGTGCACCAGACCGGCGTGCTGCACCACCTGTACGTGACCAACGGCAAGATCATTCCGTTGTGGGTGGAGATCTTCGCCTATACCTCGATCTCGCTGGGCACGCTGTTCGGCGGATGGCGCATCGTGCACACCATGGGCTCGCGGATCACCAAGCTCCGGCCGGTGGGCGGGTTCTGCGCCGAAACGGGAGGGGCGGTCGCGATCCTGCTCGCCACCCGGTTCGGTATTCCGGTAAGCACCACGCATACGATCACCGGATCCATAGTCGGTGTGGGTGCCACGCACCGGCTGTCGGCGGTCCGGTGGGGGATCGCCGGCCGGATCGTTTGGGCCTGGGTGCTCACCATCCCGGCCGCAGGTGCCCTTGCCGCTGTGGGTTACATCGTGCTTCGGGCGTTTCTCGGGGCGTGACGAGGGAGTGACGTCCCCGAAACGGGACAGTTACATCGGCGCGTGCGGGGTATAATAGGGTAAGAGGACCGTCCCTTGCCGCCACTCATGACCGCCGCTCCCACCCCGTCGCTGTTCTTCAACCGCGAGCTCAGTTGGCTTGCGTTCAATCAGCGCGTGCTTCACGAGGCCGAGGACGACCGCAATCCGTTACTGGAACGGTTGAAGTTCCTGGCCATCTTCGCCAACAACCTCGACGAGTTCATCATGGTGCGGGTGGCGGGGCTGCGCCGGCAGGTGGCGGCCGGCGTACAGCAGACCCCCCCCGACGGACTGACGCCGCAGGAGCAGTTGGACGCGTTGGGCCGCAAGATCGGCGAATTGGTGGCGGCGCAGAACGCGTGCCTGGCGGAATTGCTCGCCCGTCTTGCCGACCAGGGGGTGCGGCTGGCGCCGGTGGACGAGTTGTCGGATGCCGAGCGGCGGGACATGGATGCGTACTTCCGGCGCGAAGTGTTCCCGGTGCTCACGCCGCTCGTGGTGGACCCCGGGCATCCGTTTCCGCACATCTCCAATCTCTCCATTTCGCTGGCCGTGGAGATCCGCGATCCCGATACGGGCGCGGTGCGGTTCGCGCGGGTGAAGGTGCCGAAGAGTCTGCCGCGGTGGGTGCCCATCGAGGGGCGCACGCACCAGTTCGTGCCTCTCGAGAATCTGGTGGGCTCGCACCTCGAAGCGCTGTTCCCCGGGGTGGACGTGCTCGATTGGTACGCGTTTCGGATCACGCGGTACTCCGACCTCGAGCTGCCGGAGTTCCTGGACGAGCCCGAGGACCTGCTGGCGACGATCGAGGAGCAGGTGTTCAAGCGCCGATTCGGCGAGGTGATCCGGCTCGAGGTCGTGGACCAGATGCCGGCCCACCTGCGCCAGCTGCTGCTCGAGGAGTTGCGCGCCGAGCGCGATCTTCCGGTGGGGGCGCTCACCGAGCGCGACGTGTTCGAGGCCGGGTCGCTGCTGGGGCTGGGCGACCTGATCTCGCTCACTTCGCTGGACCTGCCGGCGCTCCGCGATCAGCCGTTCGTGCCCAACACGCCGGCCGCGTTGCGCGACGCGTCGCGCTCGATCTTCGACGTGATCCGCGAGCGCGACATGCTGGTGCACCATCCATTCGACTCGTTCACCGCCACGGTAGAACGATTCATCGAAGAGGCGGCACGCGACGACCAGGTGCTGGCCATCAAGATGACGCTGTACCGGACGTCGGGCGACTCGCAGATCGTGGACGCACTCACCGAAGCCGCGCAGCGCGGCAAGCAGGTGGCGGTGCTGGTGGAACTGAAGGCGCGGTTCGACGAGGCGAACAACATCAACTGGGCGCGGCAGCTCGAAGAGGTGGGCGTCCACGTGGCCTATGGCGCGGCCACGCTCAAGACGCACGCCAAGACGCTGCTCGTGGTGCGGCGCGAGGCCGATGGCATCCGTCGCTACGTCCACATCGGCAGCGGCAACTACAATTCGCGCACGGCGCGCGTGTACACCGACGTCGGCCTGTTCACCTGCAGTCCGGTGATCGCGGACGACGTGACGGAACTGTTCAACGCGCTCACCGGATTCTCGCGCAAGCACAACTATCAGGCGCTGCTCGTAGCGCCGATGTCGTTGCGGACGCGGTTCATCGAGTTGTTGGAACGCGAATCCGCCCATGCGCGGGCGGGCCGGCCGGCGCGCGTGTTCGCGAAAATGAACGCGCTCGTGGACGAGGAGATCATCCGGGCGCTCTATACCGCGTCACAGGCCGGCGTGGAGATCGATCTCATCATCCGCGGCATCTGCTGCCTGCGGCCCGGCATTCCCGGAGTGAGCGACCGCATCCGGGTTCGGAGCATCATCGGCCGGTTCCTGGAGCACTCACGCCTCTGGTACGTCGCCAACGGCGGCGCCGGCCAGTACTTCCTGGGGTCCGCCGACTGGATGCCGCGCAACTTCGATCGCCGCGTCGAAGCCGTGGCGCCGGTCGAGGATCGCACGCTGCACCCGCGGCTGCAGGCGCTGTTCGACACGCTGCTCGCGGACAACCGGCAGGCGTGGGAACTCGACGCGGACGGCGTCTGGCACCAGCGGATGCCCGCCGGGGCGGTGCGCGCGACGCACGTGACCCTGCTGCGCGATTCGTGGGGACGGTCGCCGGCCGAGGTGAGCGAGGATCAGGCGGCGGCGTCCCAGCCCGCTGAGACTCGGACCTAATCCAGCTCCGTGGCCACGGTCGCCGAGGAGTGCACGGCGCCGTCGGGCGTCACGATCTCCACGGGACGCTTGGCCACCTTGGCCAGCAGGTCGCTCTTGCGGTGCGCGCCCCACACTTCCAGCCGCAGCCCGCGCCGCTGCCGCGCCGGCACGGGCGTGATGCGCACGGCGCGGGCCATCCATCGCACGCGCAGGCTGCGCACGACGCCCATATGACCGCGGTCCAGGCCGTCGGCCACCCGCAGCAGGGCGGCCAATCGCCGGATGCGCTTGCGCACGCCGGGTGACAGGTGGGCCAGGTTCTCGTCGCGTTTGCGCGGCGGCTTGCCTCGATGATAGCGGGCGATGTTGGCCACCATCACCTGTTCGCCCGGCGACACGCCGAGCAGGTCGGCGTGCAGGATGAGGTGATACGAATGCTTCTGGTGGCCGCGGAAGCCGATGTGGTACCCCACGTCGTGGAGTAGCGCGGCGTCGGCCAGGATCTGGCGGTCTTCGGGCGGGCAGTCGAGGCGCGCCCCGATGGCGTCGAACAGTTGCAGGGCAAGCGTGCGCACGTGCTCGGCGTGCACGGCGTCGTAGTGACAGCGCACGCCGAAATCGCGCACCGACCGCTCGCGTGCCTGGCCGGGATCGACCACGGCGGGCTTCACGCGCGCGGCTTCGAGCAGGAGTCCCTCGCGGATCCCGTACGCCGACACTTGGAGGGTCCGGGCTTCGAGCCGCGACATCACCTCCATCCCGGTCGCGATGCCGGCCAGGATGATGTCGGCGCGCCCGGCGTTGAGCCCGGGAACGCCGCGGCGCTCGGCCGGGGTGAGCCCGGCCAGCAGCTCCAGGACGCGCTCCATGTCGACGTGCGGAATGGCCGTGCCGTGCACGCTCCGCGCCGATGTCATGCCCTGCCGCGCGAGGTGGATGCCGGCGAGGTTGGTGAACGTTCCGCCCGAGCCGATGATGCGCGCGCCGCGCCACTCGCGGATGGGCAGGTGCGGGCGGATCTCTTCGCGCACGAAGCGCCGCAGCTTGGCCAGCCCCTTCCGCTGATCGCGCCCCACGAGAAAGCGCTCGGTGAGCCGGAGGGCGCCGAGCGGAAGCGACGCCAGATGCTCCACCACGCCGTCGGAGCTGAGCGCGAGTTCCAGCGAGCCACCGCCGATGTCCATGACGACCACGCGGCCGGCGCCGAGTTCGAAGTGCGCCAGCGCGCTGCGAAAGGCGAGGCGCGCTTCCTGCTCGCCACTCAGCACGCGTACGCGAAGCCCGGTGGCTCGCCGCACTTCGGCCACGAAGGCGTCTCCGTTGGAGGCTTCGCGTACCGCGCTCGTGGCCACGACCTCGATCCGGTTCGCGCGTTGCTGGCGGGCGAGCATCGTCATGCGGCGCAGGGCATCGAGCGCGCGCGCGATGGCGCCGTCGTCCAGCCGCGCGTGCGCGGCCAGTCCCGAGCCCAGACGCGGGGCGGCCTTCAGCTCGTCGACGATCTGGATGCGGCCGTCGGGCCACACGTCGGCGAGGATCTGCCGGATGGAGTTGGACCCGATGTCGATGGCCGCGATGCGCTGCGGGCGGCC
>DATLUQ010000052.1 GCA_035533015.1 Gemmatimonadaceae bacterium
TTTGCTTTCGTGGCCAACTGGAGCCGCGTGTCGCCGGGTCTCTGAGGACGCAGGCGCGATACGACGAGTGACCCGGGCGGGTCTCGAACCCGCGACCTACGGATTAAAAGTCCGTTGCTCTACCAGCTGAGCTACCGGGTCGGACTTGCTGACTGACCAAATTACCGAGGATTAGCCAATAAGTCGACGTGTCGAGGCAAATGGATCCAAGCACCACACTCGTCGGCACGAGCACCACAGCCAGCCCCGGGCGCGGTTTCTCGAGCCGCTGCCAGTCCTGTCAACAGCGATTGAAATTGCACACTTTTTGGTCGAGGGGCCCCCACAACCGCTGAGCCTTCGAAGTCTCCTTCGCTTGTGAAACACAGGCTGGCAGCTCCAGGCGCGAACCGCCACCGTCGGATCGCTGGGTCGGCGCGGCCTGCGCATGCATTGCTCGCGCGGCCACAGACCGCGCCCGACCATGGATTCTGTGCGCGATGCCCTGGCCCATGGGCGGACCACCAAACCATCGCCCAACCCGGGCTATCGCGCGTTCCCGGCGCAGCGCCGGCCCCGACCAGCGCGTATTCTTGCCAAGAGTATGGCAGGCCGGCATCCTTAACGTCCCTAGGCCATTGTCCGTCGACCATCCGGTCGGCCGGCGATGGGTCGGACCGGCAATTTCGTCACTTGGAGACTCCTGATGCGAACGCTCCTCCGCTGCTCCGCGATTGCGCTGTCGTTGACCGCGTGTGTCGCGAGCACGGCCCCCACGCATTTGTCGACCCCGCCGGCAGACATCGTGGGCACCTGGAGTCTCAAGACGGTCAACGGTGACAGCCTGCCATATACGCTTTCGACCACTCTGGGCACCACCGAGAAGTGGTTGGACGAGGCCCTCATCCTCAACTCCGACGGCAGCACGGTGCAGCAGGGCGATGTGAGCTACACCAGCGGCGCCGCCGTCAACACGCAGAATTATCTCAGCGCGGGCACGTTCACGGTGACCGGATCGAACATCACCTTCGAGTTCGGCGGGGGCGGCTCCTCAGCCACGGGGTCGTACAGCGGGAATACGCTCCACATGACGGCGCAGGGAATGGCCCTGGTCTACCTGCGCCAGTAACGCGCCGGCAACTCCGGGCGACCGGGCAGGTCCGAATCCCGTCTAGCGAACCGGGGCGACGGTGATGGAATCGGGCAGGCCGAGCGTGCGCAACGCGGCCGCGAACTTGGCAGAGCCGCGTATGCGATTGAAGATCGGCTCGGCAAGCGGCTGGGCGGAGAGTTGGGGCGCATGCTGCGCCGCCGCCGTGGCCAGCGCGGCGAGCGCGCGGGTGGTGTCACCAGCACCGAGCGCGGCGTGAGCGAGGATCAGCGCGGCGTCAGGGCTCTTGGTAGTGGCGGCGGCCTGGGCGATCGCGTGCGCCTGCTGGGTGTCGCCCACGCGGGCGTAGGCGTAGGCGAGCATCGCCGACACGGCGCTCGACGTGGGGTTGCGCGGGGTGCCGAGCGCGCTGGCGGCCTCTAGCGGCTGGAGGGCGGCGTCGGCGCGGCCTGAAAAGATGAGCACGCTTCCCAGCGCGAGACGCGTGACGAAGCCCGTGGAATCGAGCGCCATGGCGTGGCGCGCCGTGTCGACCGCCGCGGCGGTGTCGCCGGAGATGCCCAGCGCCACGGCGTACGCCGCCGCGGTGGACGCGGACGTCGGATCGAGGGCCAGGGCCCGGCGCAACTCGCCCGTGCCCGCGCGCACCCGGCCCTGGACGAGCAGGAACTCGCCATAGCCCTTTCGCGTGGCCGCGTCGCGCGGATTGAGGGCCAGCGCGTGCCGGTAGTCGTGCTCGGCGTCGGCCCAGCGGAAGCTTGCGCAATACAGCGCCGCCCGCGCCGTGTAGGCGTCGGACAGCGTGCTGTCGATGGCGATGGCGCGGGTGGCGGCGGCGATGCCGCGCACCACCGCGGTGTCCCCGGCGGTGGCGTCGTCGAGCGGCAGCAGCGAGTAGGCGCGTGCCGTGGCCGCGTAGGCCTTGGCGAACAACGAATCGCGGCGCACGGCGGCGCTCAGCGTATAGATGGCCCGCCGTAGCGACTGTGCTCCCCGCCGGCTGATGAACCCGTTGGCACGGGTATAGTACTCATATGCGGTGTCGTCCATGGTGCCGCGCTCGGCGAGGAGTTCGGGCGGCGGGGTGAGTTGCGGTTCGAGCGCTTGAACGATGGACGACGAGATGTCCTGCTGAACGGCGAACACGTCGCCGATGGTGCGGTCGAACACGTCCGCCCAAACGGAAAACCCGGTGGACGTGCTCACCAGGCGTGCCGTGATGCGGAGCTTCGTGCCGTCCTTCTGCACGGTGCCCTCGAGCACGTAGCCCACCTTGTATTTCTGGCCCAGTTCCTCCTCGGTGGGATACTGGTTGCCTCCCGCCGCGCCCGCCGGCCACGACGCCACGCGCAGTCCGGGAATGCGGGTGAGCGCGCTCAGCAGCTCGCTGGTGATGCCGAGCGCGAGAGGTTCGTCGGTGGAGTCCACGCCGAGGTTGACGAACGGCACCACGAGCACGGAGCGCGTCTGCGACGTATCGCGCACCGGAGCGGCGGCCCTGGTGGCGACGGGGTGATGGCGCATGGTGAAGATGGCGGCCGTGCCGGCCGCCCCGAGCACGACCGCCCCCAGCGCGAACCCCACGAGCCGGCGGCGATGTTGGTGCCGCGGAATGGCGAGCGTGGACACGGTGCCGTCGCTCACCACCGCAGGATCGTCGAGCGCGTCGACGATCTCGCGCGCCGACTGGGGGCGCTTGTCGCGGTCCTTCTCCAGGCAGCGCATGATGAGCTGGACAAGGCGCGGCGGCAGCCCGGCCCGAACCTCGCCAAGGGCCCGCGGCGCCTTGGTGAGGTGGGCGGTGAGCAGGGCCTGCGGAGTGAGCGACGCGAAGGGCGGACCCCCGGCGAGCATCTCGTATGCCATCACGCCGAACGAGTAGATGTCGGCGCGCCCGTCCACGTTCGGATCAGCGGCGATCTGCTCGGGCGCCATGTAGGCGGGCGTGCCCACCGTGGTGCCCACCTGCGTGAGAAACCCCGCGTCGTGCTCCGTGGTCCAGGTGGGCGTGGGGGTGCGTCGCGACGACAGCACCGCCTTGGCGACGCCGAAGTCCGTGACCATGGCCGAACCCGACGCCAGCAGCACGTTGTCGGGCTTGATGTCGCGGTGCACGATGCCGCGTTCGTGCGCGTAGGCCAGCGCGCGCGCCACGTCGCGCAGGATCGTGATGGCATCGCGCACCGGCATCGGTCCCGTCTTGGCCATCAGGGCGCGCAGCGACTCGCCCTCGATGAACGGCATCGTGAAGTACGGCAGGCCGTCCACCTCGCCCGTCGTGAGCACTCCCACGATGTGGGGGTTCTGCAGCGTCGCAGCCACCAGGATCTCGCGCGTGAAGCGCTCGAGATTGACTGACGCCGCGAGCTCGGGCGACACGACCTTGACCGCCACGCGGCGGCCCAGCGTCTGGTCGAACGCCACGAACACGCGCGACATCCCACCACCGCCCAACTCGCGCTCGACGGCGTAGGTGGGACCCAGCGTCAGTTGTAGCGCTTCGCCAATCTCGGTCATTGCAGACTGATCGCGGTGGCGCGCTCACGGCGCGCACGTTCTAGGACAATCGTCCCCCCTCGAGGGTTGGCCGTCCCGCGCCCCGCCAACCTGGAAGCCGCCGCCATGCCGGCCGCGGCGCCTCCACTGGAGTATACGCTGCCAAGAGCGAAATCGCGGCTCGAAGGCCGCCTCCGCCGTACGCGCCAGCCCCCGGTTTGTTCCAGCCTGAGGCGACGACGGGCAGCGAACGTGTCCTCGCCGGGTCGTCGCATTCCCGACGGACCATGGGTTCATTCACCGATGGCATTTGTCCGCCGGCGCCCTCACATTCAGGGCACAACATTCCTTGCACACCCCCGCGGAGGAGTCGTGACGCCCATTGAGATCCCCATGGCGCAGGCCCCGGCGCGGCCGGAATCGCGTGTCGGCGACCGCGGCCCGCTGGCGCCCATTCTCGCGCCACGCAGCATCGCCGTGGTCGGCGCGTCGCGCAGCCCGGGGACGATCGGTCATCAACTGCTGACCAATCTCATCGCCGAAGGGTTCACCGGGGCGGTCCATCCCGTGAACCCCAACGCCCGGGCCGTGTGTTCCGTGGCTTCGGCGCCCTCGGTGTCGGCACTTCCCGAGCCGCCGGACCTGGCCATCGTGTGCGTGCCCAAGGAGGCCGTGGTCGACGTGGCCGACGAATGCGGCGCCATGGGGGTGCGCGGCCTGGTCGTGATCTCGGCCGGGTTCCGCGAGGTGGGCGCCGAGGGCGCGGCGCGTGAGCGCGCGCTGCTGGAACAGGTGCGCCGCCACGGCATGCGCATGATCGGCCCGAACTGCATGGGCGTGATCAACACGCATCCCAGCGTGTCGATGAACGCCACCTTCGCGCCGAGTATGCCGCCGGCCGGACACGCCGCGTTCGTGTCGCAGTCGGGCGCGTTGGGGGTGAGCGTGCTGGACTACGCGCGCGAGTATGGCATCGGCATTGCCCAGTTCGCGTCGATTGGGAACAAGGCCGACGTGAGCGGCAACGACCTGCTCGAGCATTGGGAGCACGACGACAACGTGCGCGTGATCCTGATGTACGTGGAGAACTTCGGCAATCCGCGCCGCTTTCTCGATATCGCCACGCGCATCACGCGGCAAAAGCCGATCGTCGTCGTCAAATCGGGACGGTCGCGGGCGGGCGCGCGGGCGGCCTGGTCGCATACCGGCGCCCTGGCGGCGAGCGACACCGCAGTGGACGCGCTGCTCGGCCAGGCCGGCGTGCTCCGGGCCGGGTCGGTGGAGGAGTTGTTCGACATGGCGATGGCGCTTGGCGTCACGGCGCTGCCCGCGTCGCGGCGCACCGCCGTGGTCACCAACGCCGGCGGCCCGGGCATTCTCGCCGCCGACGCCCTCGATGCCGCAGGGCTCGACGTCGTGGACCTGAGCCCGGCCACGGTGGAACGCCTGCGGCCAATGTTCCCGCCCGAGGCGTCGGTGCGCAACCCGCTCGACATGATCGCGTCGGCCACGCCGGAAGGCTATCGCGCGGCGGTCTCGGCGCTGCTCGACGATCCCAACGTGGATGCCGTGGTGCCGATCTTCATTCCCCCGCTCAACACGGAACAGGAAGCGGTGGCCGAGGCGATCGCCGCGGCGGCGCGCACCAACCGCGCCAAGCCGGTGCTCACGGTGTTGATGGGCCGCCGCGGGCTACCCGAAGGACGCGCCGAGCTGCACGCTGCCGGAATCCCGGCATACGTGTTTCCTGAATCTGCTGCGCGGGCACTCGGCGCGCTCAATCGCTATCGCGAATGGACCGTGCAGCCGCCCGACGTGATGGCTCCCCTGGAGGTCGATCGCGCGGCGGCGACGGCGATCGTCGAACGGGCGCTTGGCGAGGGCCGCCAGCAGCTCACCGAACTCGAGGCGCTCCACCTGCTCAGCGCGTACGGCGTGCCCACGGCACCGGCGCAACTGGCGCTCGGTGCCGAAGCGTCCGCCGCGGCAGCGGAGGCCCTGGGATTTCCGGTCGTGCTCAAGATCGTGGCACCCGAGATCGTACATAAGAGCGACGTGGGCGGCGTACGTGTGGGCCTCCGCTCGGCGAGCGAGGTGCGCGCGGCCCACGACGATCTCATCTCGACCGTGGCCGAACGCGTGCCCGGGGCGCACGTCACCGGCGTCCTGGTGCAGCGCCAGATGAGCGGCGGTCGTGAGACGATCGCCGGTGTGGTGCGCGACCCAAGCTTCGGCCCGCTCGTGATGTTCGGGTTGGGCGGCGTGTTCGTCGAGGCGCTGCGCGACGTGGTGTTCCGCATGCCGCCGCTCGGCCCGCGCACCGCCCACGACATGGTACGCGCTATTCGAGGGCTCGGCATCCTCACCGGGGCGCGCGGCAGCGCGCCGGCGGACCTCGCCGCCATCGCCGACGCGCTCCGGCGCGTGGGACAACTGGCGCTGGACCAACCACAACTCGCCGAACTCGACGTCAATCCGCTGGTCGCGTTCGAGCGGGGCGTGGTAGCCCTCGACGCCCGGGTGCGACTGGCGGCCCCGGGCCCGCCGGCGCCCTGACGCCTACTTGGGCAACCGGGGCGACGGCAGGCTCACCAGCACCGACGTGATGATGAGCACCAGACTGGCGAACGCCAACTCGAACGTCGCCGACCGGCGGATCCGGTCCGACCCCTCTGGGGTGCCCAGCGTGGGCTTCACGCGGCGCCAGTTCCACGCGCCGAATGCCAACACCACGGCCACGACGCAAAGCTTGAGCACCAGCGTGATGCCGTAGGAAGTGGTCCAGAGGGCCGCCACGAACTTGAGATGGCGCACCGCCGTGACCACGCCTGACAGCACGAGGACCGAGACGGCTGTGAGCGCCATGGGCGAGAAGGCGTTCACCATGTCGGCCACCGTTCGTGCCTTGTCACCGCCGGTCTGCGTGCCGGCGAGCACGGTAGGAATGGCGATCGTCAAGAGCACGAACAGCGTACCGATCCAGATCGAGCCGGCGAACACGTGCACCGGATTCACCATCGTGGCCCAGCGCAGGGTCAGCACGTTGACCAGCGCGCCCCCTATGGCGCCGACCGCCGCCAGCGGCCACCCCGACGGCAGTCCGACGATCACGACCGCGAACCCCACGATGGCCACGGCGTAACACACCAGGCGCACCGCGCCCTCGGCTTGGCCCGCCTCGAGTACTTCGACAAGGGGCAGACTACGCGCGGTGGCGAAGTGGATGGCGCCGGCGAGCGTGAGCCCGGTGGCGAGCAGGGCGCCTGCGAGCCCAACGGCCGACGCACGCCGGCCGGCATCACGGAACAGGGTGTCGCGTACGCGATCGTCGGGGGCGCGGCCCAATGCCGGGCCGAGGACGCCGTAGCGGAGGCCCACGACGCCGAGGGACAGGTACGTACCGAGAAAGCCGAGCAATTCGCGGAGCGGATCGGTCAGGTTCATGGAAGTGGAAGTCGGTCTGAGGGTGGTGCCTGGTCAGTGTGCACGGCTGCGCAGGGCTTTGGCAATACGGTCGCCGGCCGCGCCAAGCACGGGGAGCAGCGATTCCACCAAGGCCACATCGGCGGCGGTGTACTTGCCGTGGGCGCCGGTGGTCGCCTCGTTCTGGATGCGCCGCGCGAGGTGGCGGATGCCGGCGGTGTGCTCGTGCGTCTGAGCCTCGTGCGTCGAGGCGCTCTCCAGACTCACGGCGTGGCGCACGAGCGCCATGGCATCGTTCATCGAAAGTTGGAGGGGGAGGGCGCCTTCGTCGGCAGACATGACGGGGTTCCATGATTGGAGGTCCGTGCCCAGTGCCGGCGGGATGTCGCGCACCGCGCCTGGTGGGAAAGATACACCCTGCGCCCGCGGGCGCGAATGCCCTAGTCGGTGAGGCCCGGCCGGTCGCGCACGGTCATCATCGTTCCCTGCATCAGCGCCACCAGGGTTCCGTCAACCTCGTGGCCGGTGGCGAAGGCCCGTAGCTCGCCCTCGCAGACGGTGATCGTGCGGCCCGCTCTGCGCACGCGGCCGATGGCCACGAAATGGTGGCCGGCCGCCGGGGCGAGCAGGTTCACCTTGAACTCCACGCTGAGCACCGCGGCGTCCGGCGGCATGAGGGTGAGGGCGGCATAGCCGCACGCCGAGTCGATGACGGCCGCCACGGCGCCAGCGTGCAGGAAGCCGTGCTGCTGCGTGATGCCGGCGGCGAAGGGCAGCGCGATCGCGACCTCGCCCGGCGCGACGGTGTGGAGCGACGCGCCGAGCGTGGCCATGAACCGCTGCCGGGCGAAACTCGCGCGTATCCGCTCGGCAAATGCCGGATCCGGCGGCGCGGCGCTCACGGCGCGCGCCGGCCGCGCGTGTGCGTCAGGCGCGGCATCAGGCCGCCGGCGTCGCCGACCGGAGATCGGCCGCCGAGACCGCGCCGATCGACGTGGCGTCGCCGGTCAGGAACCGGCGGTGGTAGTCGATCTGCCCCAGATGATACGTGAGGTGCACGGCCAGGTGGATGAGCCAGTCCGCCGTCGCCACGTGGTTGCCAGCCACCGTCTCGGGATAGGTCTCCGCCATCTGGGCGTCGGTGAGCCGCGACAGCGTGGCGCCGACATCGGCGATGGCCGCGTCGAGCCGGCGCTGCAATTCCGCACGTGGAACCTCGCGGTCGGTGAACTCGGCGCTGCGGTCGCGCACGTATCCCGAGCCGCCGAGGACGGCCCCCACGTAATAGCGAATGTTGCCGGCCACGTGCAGCGCCAGGGTGCCCGCCGAGTTCGGAATGGATGGAGTGAGGCGCCAGAGGTCGGCTTCCGCACCATATGCCGCTATCTCGCGTTGCAGGGCGCGCAGATCGCGCGTGAGCATTGCCCCGATCAGTTCTGCCGTGGTCATGGGGTGAGTGGGTGAAGGCTCCGTGAAGGCACGCGGTTCGAGCGGCTCGGCACTCCGTTCTGGGGAGCGGGGCCGGCGCGACGAAACTACCAGCCGTTGGACGCCCCCGCCATGCGGACGGCGGGGCGCCCCCATTTCCCGGCCCGTCGTTTTAGCTTGCAGTCCGTGGGCAGCGTGAACGGGCCGTACCGCTCAGGAGAATGACCGATGTCGACTGATGATCGAGCGCCGGTCGGCGGCCGCGCCGCTGAAGGGAACCGCGACTACGTGGGCGACGGCATCGTCGTGCACTGGAATCCGGTCATCTGCCAGCACTCGGGAGTCTGCGCGCGTACGTTGGGGCGGGTGTTCCGCCCGCGCGCGCGGCCGTGGGTACAGGTGGACCAAGCGGACGCCGACACGATTGCCGACGCGGTCGATCACTGCCCGAGCGGGGCGCTCAGCTACACGCGGATCGAGCGCCGCTCTACTTGACCGGGCGTCCTGATTCGAAGCGCTGCACCTTCTTGAGCCGGCGTTCGTAGCGATCGAATCCCTTGAACCGCGCGCCGAGGAACGCCGCCACCAGCTCGGCGGCCAGTTCGGGGCCGATCACACGGCCGCCCAGGCACAGCACGTTCATAGCGTCGTCCTCCACCCCCTGGCGCGCCGAATACGTGTCGTGGCAGATCGCGGCGCGCACGCCGGGAAAGCGGTTGGCCGCCACCGAGATCCCCACGCCGCTGCCGCAGATCAGGACGCCGCGTTCGGCGCGGCCATCGATGATCGCGCCCGCCACGAGCCTGGCAAAGTCCGGGTAGTCGTCACCGGGATCGAGCTTCGCGGCCCCGCAATCGTGCACCTCGTGGCCCAGAGTGGCCACCGCGCGTACCACGCGTTCCTTGAGGCCGAACCCCCCGTGGTCGGTGCCGATCGCGACGATCATCCGAAGAAATTTACGTCGTCGTCGCGTCGGAGCTAGACCTGGCGCGGCCCAACCGATATAGTGGACGGGTGAATCGAACAGCCTCCGCACTCCTTGCGGCGTGCGCGCTGGCCGCCTGCGCACCCCGCCCGGCGCCCGTTGTCGCCCCCGCGCCGGCCAATCCGGCGCCGCCGGCGCCAATGGCACCGGCGGCCGCGCGGGCGCTGGTGCCCACGGGCGTCGCCGATTCCACCCGCGCCGCGGCCGATTCGGGCGCGGTGAGCGACAGCGACGTCGCCAACTGCGCGACGAGCGTGTTCGGTGATTCCGCCGCCCAGGCCGATTCGGCGCGTCCCAGCTGGGACATCGATGTGCGGTCGTACGAGACCCGCGAGCGCGTCCAACGCTACATCGCGGTGTTCACGGGTCCGGCCAAGGATCACATTACGCAGCAACTCGAGCGCGGGACTCGCTACGAAGGCATGATCCGCGAACAATTCCGCGCTGCCGGCCTCCCCGAGGACATGTACTACCTGGGCCTGATCGAGAGCGGCTACGACCCCAACGCGTACTCGAGCGCCGCGGCCGTGGGCATGTGGCAATTCATGGCGGGCACGGCGCGTGGCGAAGGGCTGCGAGTGGATTGGTGGATCGACGAGCGCCGCGACCCCGTCAAGTCCACCGCGGCGGCCGCCAAGTTCATCAAGGGACTCCGCGACCAGTTCGGCTCGCTCTATCTGGCCGCCGCCGCATACGACGGCGGTCCGGGCCGGATCCAGCGCGGGCTCACCCGCTACGCCGACGCACTGCAGGACACGGAGGGCGACGACCTGTACTTCGCACTCTCCGACAAGGACTACCTGCGCGCCGAAACGCGCGAGTACGTGCCGCGCCTGATCGCCGCCGCGCTCGTGGCCAAAGATCCCAAGCGCTACGGGCTCGACATCCAGCCCGAGTCGGCGTTCGTGTACGACTCGGTGCGCGTGGGCCCGACCACGCCGCTCGCCGCCATTGCGGCCGCCAGCGGCACCACCGTAGCGGCGCTCCAAGAACTCAACCCCCAGATCCTGCGGGGCATGGCGCCCCCCGACGACTCGATCGACGTGCGAATCCCCGTGGGCACAGCGGCACGGTTCGACACCAGTTTCGCGGCGCTCTCCCCGTCCGAACGCATCGGGGCCCGCACCGTCCGCGCAAAGTCGGGCGAGTACGCCTCGACCGTCGCGCGCAAGTACCGGATCACGGTGCACCAGCTGGAAGAGTTCAATCCGCACCTGCGGCGCTACAAGAGCGGCCACCTGGTGCCGGGGCAGTCGGTGCTCGTGCCGACCAGAGCCGTAGCGGACGCCGCGCGGGCCGTGCCCAATCCGTCGATCGAACTCTACGGCCTCGCCGGCGGCGTCCACGTGGTGCGCAAGGGTGAGACGCTGGGCGGCCTGGCGGCCAAGTACCACACGACCGTGGCCCACATCAAAGCGCTCAATCGACTCCGCCACGACACCATCCGCATCGGGCAGAAGCTACGGATCAGTCGATGATGCCGGGGCCCTTGTAGCCCTTCATCAGGACCCGCGTGTAGTCGCTGGATGGGCTCTTGCCCGAAGCCTGCACGGCGGCGGCTGCCACCTCGCCGCCATTGTACACCAGCAATGCCATGTCGATCTGGCCGTGATACTGCTCCACCAGCGAGTGCAGGTAGCGGAAGCCGATGTGCAGGTTGAGGTCGGCGTCGAACAGTTGCCTGGCCCGCAGTCCCTTCTGGTAGAATCGGGCGGTGGCCGGCATGAGCTGCGTGAGGCCGATCGCGCCAGCCGGGCTCTGCGCTCGCGTGTTGAAATCGCTCTCCAGCTTGACCAGCCGGAAAGCCAACTCGGGGTCCACATTCTCCCCGGTCGCGGCATCGTACACCTTCCCCGCGAGATCGGCGGAGATGCCGTACCGCGACGAGTAGCTGATCAGGTGGTTGGCCCGATCGAGCTGTTCCTGCAGGCTGTTTACCTGCCCGCGGGACTCGGCCAACTGGCTGCGGAGCGTCGCCGCTTCGCTGAGCGGGGACGAGGAGCGCTCATGGGTCACCACCGCCGCCTGAGCCAGCTCGGCGGACGGCGACGGATAGAGGACCAGGAGCACCGCGGAGGCCGCTCCGGCGCCCACGAGGGCGAGCAAACGTTTCGCCCGGCGTCTCCGTCGGACGGCGTCTCCCCGGCGCACGTAAGTGCCAGATAGGTCACGCATAAGTTATTTGGTGGCAATAGGTTAAGTACAATGAACCCCTACCAGACCTATAGCACAATAAGCAATACATGGTCCCGCATCAACCTCGGGACCAGTCCCCCCGTTGTCCACCTGTTTTTTCCAGGAGCATTACCTCGCCGATCGTCATGCCGCGGTCGATCGCCTTGGCCATGTCGTATACCGTGAGGAGGGCGATGGACGCGGCCACAATCGCCTCCATTTCCACCCCAGTTCGGCCGGTTGTCCGCGCGGTGGCCTGGGCGCGGATGCCCGGCAGCGACCGGTCAGGCGTGAGCGTCACCTGCACGTCGTCCAGAGGCAGGGGGTGGCAGAGGGGAATCAGCTCGGCGGTTCGTTTGGCGCCCATGATCCCGGCCACGCGGGCGACGGCGAGCACGTCGCCTTTCCTTAATGAATGGGCTTCGATGGCGTCGAGGGTCGCGGCGGCCATGCGGATGGACCCCGCGGCCCGGGCCGCGCGCACGGTGACGGGTTTGGAGGACACGTCGACCATGCGCGCTTCACCATCGGGTCCCACGTGGGAGAGTCGGTCGGTCATCGAAGGGTGGTCTCCAGCTCGCGCAACAGGGTGAAGGTGACGAGCTGTGGATTGGCGTTTCCGGCGGCGAGTACCTTTGCGCGTTCCACGGCGTCGGCAGCGCGCGAAGCGCCCAGCGCAGCGGCCTGGTCGTCGCGGTCCACGGCGGCCCGTGCGCGCTCGTGCAGCAACAGGGTGAGGGCCTGCAGCGCGTCGCTGAATTCACCGCGCGCGCCGGAACTGCCCTGCACGAAGGCGGCACGGATGCGGGCCGCGCGATCGCCGCCCGTGGCCGCGTCGAGCAAGCGCCGGGCGCGCGCCAGCGCCTGATCCATGGCCGACTGCGCGAGCAGGGCGCCGGGGGCGCCATTGGCCAGCCGGAGCCGGTCGGCGCGGTCGCGGGGGAGCGACAGCGTGTCGAGGTGCGCGCGCACGGCTTCGTGGTCGAGGAACGCGGCCATGTCGGCATCGGTGAGGCGGGGCACGCGCAACGCGATGACGCGGGAGCGGATGGTGGGGAGCAGGGCGCCCGGCTCGCTGCTCGTGAGCACGATGTTGGTGTTGCCCGGCGGCTCTTCGAGGAGCTTGAGAAAGGCGTTGGCGGCCTGGTCGGAACCCTCCTGGGACACCATGCGTTCGGCGTCGCCGATGACGAACACCTTGCGGGCGGCCAGGGCGGGCGCGAGAGCGGCGGCGTGGACGATGGCGCGGACCGTGGCGACGTAGATGCCTTCGGTTCCGTCCGGGGGCGCGTAGAGGCCGTGGGTTTCGAGGCGTTCGGCGATGGCCTCGCCGTAGTCGGCCTCGACATCCGCGGCGGACGCGTCGCTGTCCTTGGGCCGAGGCCTGGGAAAGATCCAGTGGAGGTCCGGGTGCGTTCCGGCGAGGGCATAACGGCACTGCTGACAGGTGCCACAGGGGCGGGGGCTGGCACCGTCGCAGAGCAGGCGCTGGCCGAGCCAGAGGGCGAGGCGCTGCTTGCCGACGCCGGCGGGCCCGTGGAGGAGCAGGCTGGCCGGCAGGGTTCCGCGGTCGACTGCCGACTGCAGGCGCTGGCGGATCGCGGCATGGCCGAAGAGCGGGACGAGGGTCACGCGGGGAAGATACGGGGAACAGGGTAGGAGGGTAGGAGGGTAGGAGAGTAGGGCGGGGGGGGGGAGGCAGCACCCCGGCGCCCAAGCTTTGCAGCTAAAAGTACTTGCCAGCGACGCGTTCGGCCGCCATCATTCCATCCCATGACACTTCCAGCGCCGCCGCGGCCGCAGCCCTCCGATCCGCCCGATATGCACGCGCGGGCGATGGACAATCTCCGGTTCATTCGCGAGACGATGGAGCGTGCCGGGACGTTCACGGCCGTGTCGGGGTGGGGTGAGATCATCATTGGCGCGAGCGCGGTGATGGCGGCCGCCGTGGCGGCGCCCCAGCCCACGCCGGTGCGATGGGTGGCGGTGTGGCTGGGCGAGGCGCTGCTCGCGGGCACCATCTCGGCGTGGGCCACCTCGCGCAAGGCGCGCGCGGCCAACGTGCCGCTGCTGTCGGGACCGGGGCGAAAGCTGGTGCTGGCGTTCGCGCCGGCGATGCTGGTTGGGGCGTTGCTCACCGCGGCCTGCGTCGTGCATGGATTGGAGGCGATGCTCCCCGGTATCTGGATGCTGCTGTACGGGGCCGGCGTGATTGCGGCCGGCGCCTATTCGGTGCGGATCGTCCCGGTGATGGGGATGGCATTCGTCGCGCTGGGCGCGGCGGCGCTGTTCGCGCCGCCGGCGTGGGGCACGGGGATGTTGGTGATCGGGTTCGGCGGACTGCACGTCACATTCGGCATGATGATCGCGCGGAGGCATGGTGGCTAAGCAGAGTGCGGTTCCCAAGGACGACGCCGACCGCGGGCGCGGCGCTCGCAAGCCGGCGCACGCGCTCACGCCGGTGCGGGGCAGGTCGCCGGATGAGCCCGGCAGCGCGCTCGCCCTCGACCGCCTGATCCACGAGCGGATGCGGCTGGGCATCGTGAGCGCGTTGGCGGTGAACGAGCGGTTGAGCTTCAACGATCTCAAAGCGCTGCTCGAGACCACGGACGGCAACCTGAGCGTGCACGCCCGCAAGCTCGAGGAGGCCGGTTACGTGACCTGTACCAAGACGTTCGAGGGACGGATGCCCAGGACGCAGTACGCGCTGACGGCC
This sequence comes from Gemmatimonadaceae bacterium, assembly GCA_035533015.1. Taxonomy (NCBI): domain Bacteria; kingdom Pseudomonadati; phylum Gemmatimonadota; class Gemmatimonadia; order Gemmatimonadales; family Gemmatimonadaceae; species Gemmatimonadaceae bacterium. Next base: position 14,314 of record DATLUQ010000052.1, read on the forward strand.
GCCGGCCGGCGCGCATTGGAGCGGTATCTCGGGCATATGGAAGCGCTAATACGCGCGACGCGTGAGGGATAGCGCATGGCACCGGCATCGGAGGGATCGGGCGCGCGGGGGTCGCTGCACGTGGCGATCATCATGGACGGCAACGGGCGGTGGGCCACGGCGCGCGGCCTGCCGCGCACGGCCGGCCACCGGGCGGGGGTGCGCACCGCGCGGGCGATCGTCGAAGCAGCGCGCCGTGCCGAGGTGGGGATGCTCACGCTGTACGCGTTCTCGTCGGACAACTGGGGGCGCCCGCAGCGTGAGGTCACGGCGCTCATGCGCCTGTTCCGCCGCACGCTGCTCGCCGAGTCGCGGCGTTGCGCCGACAACGGGGTGCGGCTGTCGGTGATCGGACGCCGCGACCGGCTGCCGGCGATCCTGCGGCAGACGATCGACGAGGCGGAGGCGATGACGGCGTCGTGCACCGACATGCAGTTGCGCGTGGCGGTGGACTACTCCGCGCGCGACGCGATCCTGCGGGCCGCGGCGCTGGCCCAGGGCCGTTCGCTCTCGCGCGAACAGTTCGCCGAACTGCTGGCACAGGCGGACCATGGGGGCGCGGGCACGCGCGACGTGGACCTGCTCATCCGCACGGGAGGCGATCAGCGCCTGAGCGACTTCCTGTTGTGGGAGTGTGCATATGCCGAACTGGCGTTCACCCGGCGTCTGTGGCCGGAGTTCACGGCCAGGGATCTGCTCGAGATGCTTGACGATTTCGAGCGCCGAGAGCGGCGGTTCGGCGGGGTGCCGGCGCAGGCGGCGAGTTGACCGTCGCCGAGCCCTGCGGGCGCGTTTCGCGACCGCAGGGGAGTCTTGCGCTCGGCGAGCGTCAGTAGCGGGCCTCGAGCCCCGCGATGACCCGCACCGTGTCGCGCGCTATTAGCAATTCCTCATCGGTGGGGATGACCCAGACCTCCACGCGCGAGCCGTCGGCGCTGATGCGCCCCTCGGCGCCGCCGACGGTGCTCGCATTGCGCGCCGGGTCGAGGGTCACCCCCAGCCAGTCGAGGCCGGCGCAGATGCGCTCGCGCACGGGCGCGGCGTGCTCGCCGATGCCGCCGGCGAACACGATCGCGTCGGCGCCGTTGAGCGCGGCCAGGTAGGCGCCGATGTATTTGCGCGCCCGGTAGCAGAACAGCTCGATGGCGAGTTTCGCACGACGGTCGTCGTGCTCGTTCGCCTCGGCGAGCAGGTCGCGCATGTCGTTGGTGAGTCCCGACACGCCCAGCAGCCCCGACTGCTTGTTGAGCAGATTCTCGACCTCGTTCAGGGACAGCCCCTCCTTGGCCGCCACGTGGTCGAGGATCGCGGGGTCGAGGTCGCCCGAGCGCGTGCCCATGACCAGTCCTTCGAGCGGCGTGAACCCCATCGAGGTGTCCACCGAATTGCCGGCATCGACGGCGCACATGGAGCAGCCATTGCCGAGGTGGAGGGCGATGAGCTTGGTCTGTTCGCGCGTGCGCCCGGTGAGTGCGCGGTAGCGCCAGGTGACGTAGCGGTACGAGGTGCCGTGGAAGCCGTAGCGGCGGATGCGGTAGCGACGGTAGAGCTGGTAGGGCAGCGCGTACAGATACGCGCGCTCGGGCAGGGTGTGATGGAACGACGTGTCGAACACGGCTACCTGCGGAATGCCGGCGCCCAGGACGGCGCGCGCGGCGGCGATGCCCTTGAGATTGCTCGGGTTGTGGAGCGGGGCGAGATCGATCGTGTCCTCGATGGCGCGGAGGACGTCATCGTCGATGCGCACCGATGAGCGGAATCGCTCGCCGCCGTGGGCGACGCGGTGACCCACGGCTTCGATGGCGCCCACGGAGTCGATATCGACGCCCGAGTCGGGTCCGGCCATCCAGTCGATCACGAATTCGAGCACGGCGCGGTGGTCGCGGGCCGCGACGGTGCCGCGCGCCGTGGGCCGGCCCGGCACCGTGAACGCGTACACGGCCTCGCCGCCGATGCGCTCCACCGTCCCCCGTACCAGCTTCTGATCGGTGTTGTCGCGCATGCGATCGGCGTCGGTGCGCACGAGTTCGAACTTGAGCGTCGAGGACCCGGAGTTCAGGACCAGCACGTTCATGGGATGTACTCCACTGGGCATTCGAGATCGCGGCGTCCTGCGTGCAGCAGGATCGCAGGTTTTCGGATCTGCAATGATTCAGGATGGGTCGGAAACGGCCGGATCCTGCTCGGGCCATTCCCTTGAAGGTACTGCTGGCCCGGGTGAGCAGTACCTTCCGCGTCCGCCGGAGAAAGCAGGTGGTTTCCCGCTCGATCGTGGATCATCGTGGTTCGCCCCTTCGGTTCGTGATGCGGCCTGGCGCGCTGCGGGATGGCTACACGACGAGCCCGATGGCTGCGGCCGCAGCGCGCACATTGGACAGCGCCCGCTCGGGGGTGGATCCGGCGGCCGACAGGTGGCCCATCTTGCGCCCCGGGCGCGCCGATGCCTTTCCATAGAGGTGAAGCCGCACGCCGGGCAGCGCGAGCGCCGGGGTGAAGTCGGGCATCCGGCCGCCGGTCCAGAGATCGCCGAACAGATTCACGATCGCCACCGGCTCCACGATGCGCACGTCGCCCAGGGGCAGGTCGCACACCGCGCGCACCAGCTGCTCGAACTGGCCGGTGGGGCATGCGCGTTCGCTCGCGTGGTAGGAGTTGTGAGGGCGCGGCGCCAGCTCGTTGACGAACAACTCCCCCGTCCGCGTGCAGAACATCTCCACGCCGAGCAGACCTTCGAGTTGCATCGCGCGGGCGATGCCGAGCGCGATCTCGTCGGCGCGGGCCGCGAGGGCGTCGGGCACCGGCGCCGGCAGCACCGACCACGACAGCACCTGATTGGTGTGGTGATTGAGCGCCGGCGTGTAGGCCACGGTCTCGCCCGACGGCCGGCGCGCCACCATGACCGAGATCTCCATCTCCAGGTCGAGTGCCTGTTCGGCCACGGCGTGGCGCTCGCCCAGGGCGCGCCACGCCTCGGCGCACTCGTCCAGCGACTCCACGCGCACCTGGCTGCGGCCGTCGTAACCGCCATGGCAGGACTTCACGAAGCAGGAGCCAAGCGTGCGCACGGCGCCCTGCAGGTCGTCCAGCGTGCGCACGTCGCGGTAGGGCCCGATGGGGAATCGGTGCTTGCCGAGCCAGGCCTTCTGGCGCCCGCGGTGTTGGACGTCGGCGATGATGGCGGGTGCCGGCCGCACCGGCGCGAAGCGCTGAGCGGCCTCGAGGCCGGCGGCAGCGATCTGCTCGATCTCGAGGGTGACGACGTCGCAGTGGCGGGCGAGATCGGCCGCGGCGTCCACGTCGTCGAACGCCGCGGTGACGAGGCGGTCGACCACGGCGTGCGCGGGGCAATCGGGCGAGGGGTCGAGCACGTGCACGGCGTAGCCCATCGTGCGCGCGGCCTGCGCGGTCATCCGACCCAACTGCCCGCCGCCCAGGATGCCGATGGTGGCGCCGGGTGGGATCACCGTCATTTCGTGAGGTGGCGCGAGAGATCGGTCTCGATGAGCACGTCCGCCGCGCGGCGATCGCGCCACTCGCGCAGCCGTTCACGCACGTCGGGCCGGTGCTGCGACACGATGGCGGCGGCGAGGAGCGCGGCGTTCACCGCCCCCGCCTCGCCGATGGCGAGGGTTCCGACCGGTACGCCTTTGGGCATCTGCACGATGGAGAGCAGCGAGTCGAGCCCGTTGAGCGTGGTGGCGGGAATTGGTACGCCGAGCACCGGGACGAGTGTCTTGGCGGCGACCATGCCGGGCAGGTGGGCCGCGCCGCCGGCCGCCGCGATGATCACTTCGAGGCCTCGCGACTCGGCGCTGGCGGCGTATTCGAACATCCAATCGGGTGTGCGGTGCGCCGACACGACGCGTACTTCGTGCGGGATGTCGAGCGCGGTGAGCGTTTCGGAGGCCGCCCGCATGTGGGCGAGGTCCGACTTGCTGCCCATGATGACGCCGACCCACGGCGCCGGGGCGCGGGGAGCGGGGGAGCGGGGCGCGCGCGCTGACGGCATGATGGCAAACCCGTGGTGAAAGGGGGCACGACCGGTGCGCGCCGTAATATAGGCCGCCCGGCGGCGATGCTCCACCGCACGCGCGGGCCTTTCGGTGGGAGCGCGGGGGGCCTATTGTTTTCACCGATCCCCTCCGAGTGCGACGGCCCCCGTTGTGGCGCCCGTGCCTTCGCCGTGAGACCCTGTCATTGACCCCACCCGACGAGGGCAGGCGGCCCTCTCCATCGCCGACGCGACCCTCTGGTGCGGGCCTGCCCGCCGCCGACGACACGTCGTCGCCGCTCGACCGCGCGATGGTGCTGGCCGAGGTGATGGATTACGTCGTCAAGGTATCCAAGCCCACGCCGCTCGTGCTGCCGCGGCCCCGCGTGTGGATACCGCTCACCACGCTGGTGTGCTTCTGCTTCATGCTGTACTCGTTCGCAGCCAAGCCCGATTGGATCTGGGGGCCTCAGTTCGATCCCAATGTGGTCTCGGCCACGCACGATGCCGACATGCGGTTCGCGATGTATCTGCTCGCCCAGCGGATCCTCGAGTACCGCCGGGAAATGGGCTCCGTGCCGGCGACGCTGGCCGACGTGGGTGATCGGATCGCCGGCGTGAAGTACGTGCCGCTCTCCGACACATCGTTCAGCCTGCGCTACGAGGCGAGCCATCCGATCATTCTCTATTCCACGGAATCGATGGACGCGTTTCTCCGCAACGCGATGGACGTGGTGACCGCCGGAAAAGCGAAGTGAGGCTTCGCCGCCCGGGGTTCACGTTCGTCGAGATCCTGATGTCGATGGCGGTGATCGCGATCCTGGCGGGGATCGTGATTCCCAAGACCGGGGATTTCATCAAGCGCGCCAAGGCGGCCGCGGTCGTGGGCGACATCGTGGCCATTCGCGACGGCGTATACAACTACTACACCGACAGCTCGGCGTATCCGCTCACCGGCGCGATGGGGGAGGTTCCGCCGGCCCTGATCAGCTACCTGCCGATCGGCTTCTCGTTCGTGAAGACCGACTACTCGCTGCAGTACAACAACTGGCCGGTGTCGCAAACGATCCCTGGATATCCGTCCACGACCGGGATCATCGGCATCACGGTGGAGACCACGGACCCGCGCGTCGGTCAACTGGTGCAGGCCCTCCTGGCCAACTGGCCGCAATTCCAGTCGGGCCAGAACTACACGTTCATCATCTTCGGGCTCTGAGCCGGCGAGCCGCGCGGCCCGTTAGGCGTAGCCAACGCAAGAACGCGAGCCGCTCGCCGCAAAGGGCGTGCAACTCGCGCTCGGGCTGTCGGTTACGGCGCAGGCTCCCCAGGTAGGACTTGAACCTACGACCCTCCGATTAACAGTCGGATGCTCTGACCAACTGAGCTACTGGGGAATGGTCGTTGAAAGGTATCCGGCGCGGTCTTGATGTCAACGGAACGGCGGCTCAGCGCGCGGCGGCGTGCCGCTCGGCGTACTCGGGATAGCCCGGGAGTACGGTGCGCAGCCACTGCCCAGTGTGCGACGTGGGGTGCCTGGCCACGTCTTCGGGGCGGCCCGACACGACCACCTGGCCGCCCGCGTCGCCGGCTCCGGGCCCCAGGTCGATCACCCAGTCGGCCAACTTGATCACATCGAGATTGTGCTCGACGATCACCAGCGTGTGGCCGGCGTCCACCAGCCGATCGAACACCTGCGCCAGGCGGCGGATGTCTTCGAGGTGCAGCCCGGTGGTGGGTTCGTCCATGATGTAGAGCTTGCGCCCAGTGGTCTTGCCCGCAGTGGCGAGTTCGCGGGCCACCTTGAGGCGCTGCGCCTCGCCACCGGAGAGGGTGGTGGCCGGCTGTCCGAGCTGCAGGTAACCGAGCCCCACCTGCTGCAGCTGCCACAGCGCCTGGCCGAGTTTGTCCTCGTGCGGAAAGGCGCGGATGGCCTCGTCCACGGTGAGCTGAAGCGTTTCGTGGATGTTGCGGCCCGCCACGCGCACGTCGAGTACGCCGGCCTTGAACCGCTTGCCGCCGCATTCGTCGCACGGCACGAATACGTCGGCCATGAACACCATCTCGACTTCGATATATCCGGCGCCCTCGCAGGTGGGACAGCGTCCCCCCTCCACGTTGAAGCTGAAGGTGCCGGCGGTGTAGCCGCGTTCGCGCGACAACGGAGCGGCGGCATACAGCCGCCGAATCTCGTCGAACGCCTTCACGTAGGTCACGGGATTGGAGCGCGGCGACTTGCCGATCGGGCTCTGGTCGATGCTCACCACGTCGTCGACGGCGTCGGCGCCGGTGAGCGCATCGAAGCTGCCCACGCGCTCGCCCAGGTGCTGCTTGGCCGACGTCTCGCCGCGCAATGTGGTCTCAAGGGCGCGCATGAACACGTCGTGCACGAGCGTGCTCTTGCCCGAGCCCGACACGCCGGTGACCGCGGTGACGGCGCCCACCGGGATGCGCACGTCGATGCCCTTGAGGTTGTGCTCGCGGGCGCCGGTGAGGGCAATCCAACGCGGGCCGACCTTGCGACGCTTGGCCGGCAGCGGCACCTCGCGCTCGCCGGTGAGGTACTGGCCGGTGAGCGGACTCTCGGCGGCGCGGGCCATCGGGGCGGCGAACACGAGCTGTCCGCCCTGGGTGCCGCTGGCCGGCCCGAGTTCCACCATGAAGTCGGCGGCGCGGATGGCTTCGAGGTCGTGCTCCACCACGATCACCGTATTGCCGGTGTCGCGCAGCCGCTTGAGGAGGCCGAGCAGGCGGTCCATGTCGCGCGGATGGAGGCCAATGGACGGCTCGTCCAGCACGTACAGGGTGTCGACGAGCTGCGAGCCGAGGGAGTTGGCGAGCCCGATGCGTTGGGCTTCGCCCCCGCTCAGCGTGCGTGTGGCGCGGTTGAGCGTCAGATAGCCGAGCCCGACGTCGCAGAGGAACCGCACGCGGTTGCGGGCCTCGCGCAACACGTGGCCGGCCACCTCGCGGTCGAAGTCGGAGAGCGTGAGGGTGTCGATCCATTCCAGGAGCAGGTCCATGGGCAGTTCGCTCACCTGGGCGATGTGGCGCCCGGCGATGAGCACGTGCAGCGCCTCCGGTTGCAGCTTGGCGCCCCCGCACGCCGAGCAGGTCTGCGCCGTCTGATACTGGCGCAGGAAGACGCGGATGTACTGCTTGTAGCGCTTCTCTTCGAGGTCCTTGAGAAATGGCAACATGCCTTTGAAGCCCTTCACGCGGGCGTTGAGCAGGGCGTGGCGCGCCTTGGCGGGGAGGTCGCGCCAGGGCATGTCCATGGGGATCTTCTCCCGTTTGGCGAACTCGGCCAGCGCGCGGCGTTTGTTGTCGTAGCGCGGCTTGGTCCACGGGTCGAGCGCGCCCTCGCGCAGCGTGCGCTCGGGGCGCGGAACGATCAGCATTTCGTCATACTCGAGCACGGCGCCGAAGCCGTTGCAGGTGGCGCAGGCACCGCGCGGGCTGTTGAACGAGAACAGTTGCGGCGTGGGGGCGGGGGCCGGCGTGCCGTCGTTGGGGCACTGGAACCGTTCGGTGAAGCGCAGGCGGTGCGGGGCGGCGCCCGCCGGCTCGGCGAGTACGATGAGGCAGTCGCCCTCGCCCTCGGCGAACGCCGTGCCCACCGCGTCGGCCAGGCGCCCGCGCAGATCGGGGGTCACCGACAGCCGGTCGACGATCACCAGCGCCTCCTTGGCGAAGGTGATGTCCATGGGTTCGGTGAGCAGGTCGTCGAGGTGCTTCACGACGCCGTCGAGGCTCACGCGCACGAACCCCTGGGCGCGGAGATTCTCGACCACTACCTCGTGCGTGACCTCGTCGGACAGGTGGAGCGGGAACGCGACGGCGAAGCGCGTGCCCTCGGGCAGCGCGGCGACGACGTCGCACACCGACTGTACCGTGTCGGGGCGCATCTCGCGTCCGCACTTGGGGCACACCGTGTGGCCCACGCGCGCCCAGAGCAGGCGCAGGTAGTCGTAGATCTCGGTGGCCGTGCCGACCGTGGACCGCGAGGTCTTGGTGGGGTTCTTCTGTTCGATGGCGACGGCGGGCGACAGGCCGTCGATGGCGTCGACGTCGGGCTTCTCCATGCGCTCCAGGAACTGGCGCGCATAGGCGGAGAGCGATTCGACGTAACGACGCTGGCCCTCGGCATAGATCGTGTCGAAGGCGAGGGACGACTTGCCCGATCCGGACGGACCGGTGACCACGGTGATCGCCCGGCGCGGGATCTGGAGGTCGAAGCCCTTGAGATTGTGCTGGCGGGCGCCGCGCACCACGATCGCTTCTTTCATACGGGGGGGAATCTACTCTCGCCAAGCACGGATCCCCCACCCGGCCCCAACCGCAGGCTGCAAGCTCCGAGCAGACGGCCGCCGGCCGACCGCAGCTGCATCGGCACGCACTGGCGCGAAGGCCCGGTCTCCCCTGTTGCCCCCTTCCGCGGCCTACGGCTAGCATTCCCCATGCCCGAATCCGCCGCCTACCACGACGAGGACGTTCTCGGAAAGGCATACGACGGCCGCCTGATGCGCCGGCTCCTGCGCTACGTGCGCCCGTACCGGTGGCTGGTGGTGGTTTCGCTCGTGCTCCTCATGCTGGACGGTTTGCTCCAGCTGGTGGGTCCGGTACTCACGCAGCGCGTGATCGACGTCGCCCTGCCGCACCACGACGTCGCCATGGCGACCCGCGCGGCCGTGTTGTTCGCGGTGTCGCTCGCCGTGGCGTTCGTGGCGCAGTTCGGCGAGACGATGCTCACCACCCTGCTCGGCCAGCGCGTGATGCGCGATCTGCGCAACGACATCTTCGCGCACCTGCAGCGGCTGCCCATCCGATTCTTCGACCGCACGCCCGTGGGCCGGCTCGTCACGCGCACCACGGCCGACGTGGAATCGCTCAACGAGTTGTTCACGGCCGGCGTGGTGGCCGGACTGGGGGACCTGTTCACGCTCGCCGCGATCGGGATCATGATGCTGATCACCGACTGGCGGCTGGCGCTGGCCGCATTCGGCGTGATCCCGTTCATCTACCTCAGTTCGCATCTCTTCCGGCGGGCGGTGCGCACGTCGTATCGCGACATCCGCACGCGCCTGGCGCGCATCAATGCGTTCCTGCAGGAACGCATCAGCGGCATGCGCATCCTGCAGCTATTCGGGATGCAGCGGCGGGAGGCGGCCGCGTTCGAGCGGCTGAACGAGCGGTACCTCAACGCGAACCTGCGGTCGATCGTGTACTACGCGGTGTACTTCCCGACCATCGAGGTCCTGAGCACGGTGGCGTTGGCGAGCCTGATCGTGGCGAGTGCCCACCGGGTGCAGATGGGCGGGCTGCTGGTGGGCACGGTGGCGGAGTTCCTGCAGCTCGTACGCCGGTTCTTCCAGCCGCTGCAGGATCTGTCGGACAAGTTCAACACGCTCCAGCAGGCCATGGCGGCGTCGGAGCGGATCTTCAACCTGCTCGATGAGCCCGAGGCGGCGAGCGGCGAGTTGGCGGGGCCGTCGGCCGTCGGCGTGGCGCCCGCGGCCGCCGCCGAGCTGGCAACCCTGGCAACAGCGCGCGCCGTGACCATCGCGTTCGAGGAGGTGTGGTTCTCGTACGACGCGCCGGGTACGCCCGAGTCGGAACTGCACTGGGTTCTCAAGGGCGTGAGCTTCGAGGCGTGTCCGGGGCAAACGCTGGCGCTGGTGGGCCACACCGGCGCCGGCAAGACGACGATCGTCAACCTGCTGCTGCGCTTCTACGATCCCCAACGCGGCCGGATCACGGTGAACGGAATGGATACGCGGTACATCCCGGCCAGCGTGCTGCGCGGACTCATCGGCTACGTGCAGCAGGACATCTTCCTGTTCGCCGGGGATGTGGCGGGCAACATCCGGCTGTCGGCTCCGCTGAGCGATGCCGAGGTGGAACGCGCGGCGTCGCGCGTGGGCGCGGACCGGATCATCCGGCGGTTTCCCGACGGCTATGCCCACCCGCTGGGTGAGCGCGGCGGCTCTGTGAGCGTGGGGGAGCGGCAACTGCTGTCATTCGCGCGCGCCATCGCTGCCGATCCGGCGGTGCTGGTGCTCGACGAGGCGACCAGCGCGGTGGACAGCGAGATCGAAGCGGACATCCAGCGGGCGCTGGCCGAGTTGATGACGGGGCGCACGACGATCGCGATCGCCCACCGGCTGAGCACGATCGTGGATGCGGACGAGATCCTGGTGCTGCACCACGGTCAAGTGGTGGAACGGGGAACGCACCGCAATTTGCTGACGCGCCGGGGTCTGTACGAGCGGCTATATCGACTGCAGGTTGGGGGCGGTGACGCCGCACACCGCGGGCCCGAGCGCTTGCCAGCCTCGGGGGTGTTGGGGTAGGTTTTCCGGACGTCGAATCCCGCGCGGTGCGTCCCTCCGGCGCGCCGCGCGCCGTCCCTTCCGACCGCCGCGCCGAGCATTCATGCCGGTCATCCAACTCCACGATCAGAAGTATCCATTGCAGCGCGGACCGACGCGGCTGGGCTCGGGCCCGGACGCGGACGTGCGCGTGGGCGACGATGCGTGGATGGGGGTGCAGGCTGTGCTCGATCTGGGGTCCGACGACCAGGCCGTGATCCGCCGGGCAGGGGAGCGCGGCACGGTGAAGGTGAACGGGTTCGCGCTGGGCGCGGAGCCCATTCCGCTGATGCACGGCGACAAGATCGAGGTGAGCGGCGTGGAGTTGCTGTTCTCCGACGACAAGAAAGCGGGAGCGACGGAACACGTGATGGGCTCGGAGATCGCCGCCATGGCCGCCGCCCGTGGCGGTCCGCCCTGGGCGACCACGTCCACCGGCGGCCGGCTGGTATCGCTGGTGGACGGCAAGGAGTACGCGATCCCCGAGACGGGGGTTGGGCTGGGGCGCGACGCGAGCAACGACGTCGTGGTGTCGCAGAATGCCGTGTCGCGGTACCACGCGCGCATCGAGCCGGAAGAGAGCGGGTACGTGATCACCGACCGGAGCACGAACGGGGTGTTCGTGAACGGTCGTCGTGTCGAGGGGCGCGCGCTGCTGGGCCGCGCCGACGTGATCCGGATCGGCACCGAAGAGTTCCGGTTCTACGCCGACGTGGCGTCGTTGGCCTACCCTCCGGCGCCGGCTGTCCCCCTGCTTCCGCCCAGGCCCGCCCCCGCTCCGCTCTCGCAGGAGCCGGCGACGCTGCCCACGCCGGTGCCGGCGCCCCAGCCGTTGGCCGCCACGACGGGGGAGCCTGGTGCGCGGCCCGTGCTGGCCACCCTGGAGATCCTCAAGGAAGGCCCCAACAAGGGACAACGTATCGAACTGCGCGATGCCCTGTCTCACGTGGGGCGGGGCGCGCACAACGATGTGGCGCTGGGCGACGACAGCGTGAGCGACTCGCACGCCCGGCTGCAGTTGCGTGACGACGGCTGGTACGTGGTGGACGCAGGCTCGACGAACGGCACGTTCGTTGGTGGAGTGCGCATTTCGGGTGAACGGCGGCTGGAGGGCACGCCCGACATCCGCTTCGGCGGCGTGCGGGTACGGTTCTTCCCAGCGCAGGTGGCTTCCATGGCCGCGGCGGGCACGCGGCGGGTTTCGCTGGGCTCCCTCGACGACGTCGCGCCCACGGCAGCCAGGAAGCGCCGCATTCCCACGTGGGTCTGGATCGTCGTGGCGCTCGTGATCGTGACGATCGTCGTCATCTTTCTGATGAACGGGTAATGGTCAGGCTGCTGCACGCCGCGCGCACGGACGTCGGCATGATCCGGTCCGGCAACGAGGACAGCTTTGCCGTGGATGTGAGCGAGGCGCGGGGCGTGTTCATGGTTGCCGACGGCATGGGTGGACACGCCGCGGGCGAAGTGGCAAGCGAAATGGCGGTGCAGATCGTGCTGCGGGAACTGGGCGGAGTGCAGGACCTGCACGCTCCCGATGCGGGCCCGCGGATCGGAGCGGCGCTCAAGCACGCTAACCGCTCCATCCACGATCGAACGATCACCGAGGTGGACAAGCAGGGCATGGGGACCACGGCGTCGGTGCTGCTCGTGTCGAGCGAACGGTACATGATCGGCCAGGTGGGCGATTCGCGCGTGTATCTCCTGCGCGACGGCGCATTTGCGCAACTCACCAAGGACCACTCCTACGTGCAGGAGCAGGTGGACCTCGGCAACCTGACGCCGGAGCAGGCCCGGTACCATCCTTACAGCAACGTCATCACGCGGTGCGTGGGGGCGAGCCCCGACGTGGAGCCCGATCTGTACGAGGGCGAGGTGAGGCCGGGCGACGTGTTCCTGGTAGCGAGCGACGGACTCACGGGCATGGTGGACGACCGGCGGCTGCAGCAGCTCCTGATGGCGCGCACGGTACCGGAGCGCAAGGCACAGGCGCTGATCGCGGAGGCCAACGGCCGCGGCGGGCTCGACAACATCACGGCGATCATCGTGCAGGTGGAATCGGGCGAGCTTGCCGGCGCCGCCGAGACCACGACCGCCGAAGCGCGGGCGGCCGGCAACCGGAATGGCTGAAGGCGAGACGGTGGGCGCCGTGGCCGAGCTGTACCTGGGCAATCTGTTGTACGCGCTCGAGCGAGCGGCGATGTCGCTGGAGAACGAAGGGAAGCCCGAGGATGCGGCGTTCTACCGGGGGATTGCGCGGAAGCTGGCGGAGGCGCGTGGCCGGGAGAAACTTCCGTAGGAGAGTAGGACCGATGACTGCGGAAAGCCGTTCACCCACTACCGTCCTGCTCTCCTACTCTGCAATCATTCGACTTCCCCGATCGAGCATTCCCCGCACTTCCGCCGCCGGCTTCCGCAACAGCTTCAACAGCGGTTCCGGCGGGATCTTCGTCCGGTTGGCCGTGAACACGCGCAGCCAGCGCGCCGAGCGATAGAGCTCCTCCGACAGCTTGGGCAGGTCGATCGCGCCGCGGAGACCGCCGGCGCGGAGGCGCACCACGGTGCCATCGCGGCGCAGCACCGGCATGTCGAGTCCCAGCATCTGCGTCTTGGCGGGGTAATCGAGGAGCAGGTCGCCCGGCGCGAGGCCCATCTCCCGTTCCAGCGCCTGTTGCACGCGTGCCACCAGCACGCGGTCTTCGGCAATCCATTCGCATTCGTCGCCCGACAGTTGGGCAGCGGGGCACTCGAACGACCGCTTGTGCAGGCGGCGTGTGCGCAGGCCGTAGAGCAGGGGTGAGGGGTGGTCGCGCTCCAGCCGCGCGAGCAGGGCCTCGTCGGTGAATCCAGCCAGCGAGCCGGCGTCGAGGGATCCGGCGTCCAGCGCGTCGGAAACGAGGCGCTTGTACATGGCCGTGGCGCTCCGCGCCGCGTGATGCCAGTACACGTTGCGGTACATCTGATATTTGGCGAACAGCAGCGACTCGAGCGCGGCGAGTCCCTTTTCCACGATGCCGAGACGGCGCCGGCCGGTCTCGGGATCGACGAGGATGGTGAGGGTGTTGAGCAGGCGCTCGGGGTCGATCTCACCGTAGCCGACGCCACACATGAACGCGTCGCGGCGCAGGTATTCGATCTTGTCGAGGTCCAGCGATCCCGATATCAGGCCCTGGAGGGCGCCGTCGCTCTCGCCGCGAATGAGAGCGATGACGCGTGCCGGGGCGCCGTGGCCGTACGCGTCGGTGAGTAGCCGGGCGATCTCGCCGCCGGTCACCAGGGGGCGCGCCACCTCTTCGTGGTGGAGCGCGCCGATCTCCTCCAGGGCGTGCGAGAACGGGTAGTGCCCGATGTCGTGGAGCAGGGCCGCGGCGCGCACGATGCCCGACTCCGCGCGCAGGGCGTCGTCGAGCGCACCGCCCTCATCGAGCAGGGCGAGGGCGCGGCGAGCCAGGTGGTAGGCGCCGAGCGCGTGCTCGAACCGGGTGTGCGTGGCCCCTGGATAGACGAGATACGCGAGGCCGAGCTGGCGCACGTTGCGCAGCCGCTGGAAGGCCGGCGTGTCGATCAGCGACCGGGCAACCGGGTCGACCGGGATCGTGTTCCAGAGGGGGTCGCGAAGGTAGAACATTGGAGGAGAAGATACAGCGCGGGGTCGAAGCGGCGCCAACGGAACCTGCGCTGACGAGTACGGTGCCGTTCTTCCGCGCGCCGCATCCGCCTGCGCGGGTTGGCCGTTACCTCGGTCCCGCCCCCGCCACCGCCTGCCCGACCGTGCTGGCAAACTGCTTGAAATTCTCGCGAAACATCGCGGCGAGCTTGGCCGCCTGCGCGTCGTATGCCGCCTTGTCCTGCCACGTCTCGCGCGGCTTCAGCAACTGGTCCGGCACGCCGGGGACGGTCGTCGGCACCTGGAGCCCGAACACCGGATCGGTCTCGGTGTTGGCGTGGGCGAGTTCACCCCGGAGCAGGGACTGCACCATGGCGCGGGTGTAGCCGAGCTTCATGCGCGAGCCGACGCCGGCCGGCCCGCCGGTCCATCCCGTGTTGACGAGCCACACCGTGGCGCCGTGCCGGTCGAGGAGTTGGCCGAGCATCTCGGCGTACTTGGCTGGATGCCACACCAGGAAGACGGCGCCGAAGCAGGCGGAGAAGGTGGCCTGCGGCTCGGTGACGCCGCGTTCCGTGCCGGCCACCTTGGCCGTGTAGCCCGAGAGGAAATAGTACATCGCCTGCTCGCGAGTGAGCTTGGCCACCGGCGGCACCACACCGAAGGCGTCGGCGCAGAGAAAGACCACGTTCTTGGGATGGCCGCCGCGACCCGAGGGCACGTGGTTCCGGATATAGGGCAGCGGGTACGAGGCGCGGGTATTCTCGGTGATCGACTGGTCCTCGAACCGGACCTTGGACGTGGTCGGATCGAGCACGACGTTCTCGAGGATCGTTCCGAACATTTGCGTGGTGGCGTAGATGTCGGGCTCGCCCTCGGCCGACAGGTTGATGACCTTGGCGTAACAGCCGCCCTCGTAGTTGAACACGCCGTCGGCCGACCAGCCGTGCTCGTCGTCGCCGATGAGGTCGCGGTGGGGATCGGCGGAGAGCGTGGTCTTGCCCGTGCCGGAGAGCCCGAAGAACAGTGCCGTGTCGCCGTTGCGTCCGATGTTGGCCGAACAGTGCATGGAGAGCACGCCGTTCTTGGGCATGTAGTAGTTCATGACCGTGAACATCGCCTTCTTCAGCTCGCCGGCGTAGCGCGTACCGCCGATGAGGATCATCCGCTGGGCGAGGTTGAGCACGATGAACGTGCTGGTGCGCGTGCCGTGGCGCTCCGGGTCGGCCTGGAACTCGGGGGCGTGGAGCACCGTGAAATTCGGGGCGAAATCCACGAGCTGGGCGAGTTCGGGGCGGATGAACATGTTGCGGACGAACGCCATGTGCCACGCGTTGGGCGACACGTAGCGCACCGACAGCCGGTGGGCCGGATCGGCGCCGCAGTAGAGGTCCTGGACGAACAGCTCGTCGCGGGCGTTGAGGTGAGCGCGCACGTCGCCGAGCAGCATGTCGAAATGGTCGGGCGAGAGCGGTTGGTTCACCTTGCCCCAATCGACGTCCCGCTCGGTGGACGGTTCGCGGACGACGAACTTGTCCTTGGGCGACCGTCCGGTGTGGGGCTTGGTGATGGCGACGAAGGGTCCCATGTCGGCCAGCTGTCCCTCGCCGCGGTCGATGGCGCGCTGGATCAGCCGGGGTGGGGTGAGGTTCCAGTGCACCGTGCCGCCGGGCGCGAGCCCCTGCGCGTCGAGCGCCCGGCCGGGGGCGGGCGCGGAGGTGGTCTGTGTGGCCATGCTATACCCTCGAAGATTTGGTCGCGACGGGATCCGGCTCGGCGCGTCGCGCGGCGCTGGAGCGTGAGCGCTCCTGGGCGTCGACCACGGCAACGGCAGCCATGTTGACGATGTCCTGGACTTCGGCCCCGCGTTCGAGCACGTGCACCGGCCGGCGCATCCCGACGAGGATCGGCCCGATGGCGGTGGCGCCGCCCAGCTGGATGAGCAACTTGTACGCGATGTTGCCCGCGCTCAGGTTCGGGAAGATCAGCACGTTGGCCGGCTCGGTGAGCGCGCTGAACGGGTAGTCGCGCTCGATGATCCGCATGTCGAACGCGGTGTCGGCCTGCATGTCGCCCTCGACGATGAGCGAGGGGTCGCGCTCGCGCAGCAGCTGAGCGGCGCGGGCCATCTTCTCGGTGTCGGGGCTGCGCACCGACCCGAAGTTGGAATATGACAGCATGGCGATGCGCGGCACGACGCCCATCGTGCGGGTGATGCGGCTGGCCGCATACCCGATCTGGGCCAGCTGCTCGGCGGTGGGATCGAGGTTCACCGTGGTGTCGGCGCAGAAGATCACGTGCTTGGCGAACACGAGCATGTACATGCCGCTGACGATGCCCGCCCGGGAGTGGGCGCCGATCACCTGGAGCGCCGGCCGGATGGTCTCGGGGTAGTGGAGGTTCACGCCCGACACCAGCGCGTCGGCGTGGCCCAGCGCCACCATACAGGAACCGAAATAATTGGAATTGAGCAGTTGGCGGCGGGCCTCGTCGAGCGACAGCCCCTTGCGCTGGCGCTGCTGCCAGTGAAAGTGGGTGTATTCGTCGCGCCGTCCCGAAGTGCCCGGATCCTCGATCGCCACGTCGGCGAGCGAGATGCCCATGCGGGCCGCGGTCTCCTCGATGGCCGCCCGGTTGCCGAGGAGCACGGGCTCGGCGATGCCGTCGTCCACGAGAATCGACGCCGCCCGGATGACCTTGGGCTCCTCGCCCTCCGGGAACACCACCCGCTTGGGATCCTGGATGGCGCGGTTGATGAGTCCGCGCATGATGCCCCGGGCGCGCCCCAGCCGCTCCTCGAGCTGCTCGCGGTACAGGTCCAACTCCACGAACTCGCGCGCCACGCCGCTGGCCACGGCGGCCCAGGCAACGGCCGGGGCTACCCAGAGGAGCACGCGGTGGTCGAAGGGAAAGGGAATGAGGTACTCGGGGCCGAACTTGACGTCACGCAGCCCGTACAGCGCGGCCACGTTGTCGGGCACGTCCTGCTTGGCCAGCGCCGCCAGCGCGCGCGTGGCCGCCATCTTCATCTCCTCGTTGATCTCCGTGGCCCGCACGTCGAGCGCGCCGCGGAAGATGAACGGGAACCCGAGGACGTTGTTCACCTGGTTGGGATAGTCGCTGCGCCCGGTGGCGATGATCGCGTCGTCGCGCACCGACCGCACTTCCTCGGGGAGGATTTCCGGCACCGGATTGGCCAGCGCGAACACGATCGGTCGCGGTGCCATCTCGGCGATCATCTCCGGGGTGACCGCGCCCGCGATGGAGAGCCCCACGAACACGTCGGCGCCGCGCAGCGCCTCGGCCAGCGTGCGCCGATCGGTCCTGGCCGCGAAGCGCGCCTTGTACGGATCCATCTCCGACGCGGCACGCCCGGCATGGATCACACCCTTGCGGTCGCACATCAGGATGTGCTCACGCAGCACTCCGAGCCGCACGTAATGCTCGGCCGTGCTGATCGCGGCCGCGCCGGCGCCCGAGAAGACGACTCTGACCTCGCCGATGTCCTTGCCCAGCACCTCGAGCGCGTTGAGCAGCGCCGCGCCGGAGATGATCGCCGTTCCGTGTTGATCGTCGTGGAACACCGGAATGGACATCGTCTTGCGCAGCGTCTCTTCGATATAGAAGCAATCGGGAGCGCGGATGTCTTCCAGATTGATGCCGCCCACGGTGGGCTCGAGCAGCTGGCAGAACCGGATCACGTCATCGGGGTTTTCCGATCCCACTTCGAGATCGAACACGTCGATGTCGGCGAACTGCTTGAACAGGTTGCCCTTGCCTTCCATCACCGGCTTGCCGGCAAGGGCGCCGATGTTCCCGAGTCCGAGCACGGCCGTGCCGTTGGTGACCACGGCGACGAGGTTGCCCTTGGCGGTGTATTCGTACGCCTTCTCAGGCGATTCCTGGATGTCGAGGCAGGGTTCCGCCACGCCGGGGGAATAGGCCAGCCCGAGGTCGCGCTGGTTGGAAAGCGGTTTGGTGGGGACGACGGCGATCTTGCCGGGCCGTCCCTGCCGATGGTACTCGAGAGCGTCGTCGCGTTTGGTCATGGTGAGACCAAGAAAGTTAGCGCCGGGGGCGGGCGCCCGGCACCATGGACCGCTAAAACGCCGAAAGGGGACCCATCCCACGGGGGACCCGTGGTGGCAGGCCTCGGCAGCGGTTCGCCGAGAACACGACACCACGGACCCCAGACATAAGATGACCATGCGCATGTCAGGCCGTGGTCTGAACCCTACACCTTCAATTGGTCTCCGGGCCGCGCCGCGACCTGGTACAGCACCGGCATCAGGAA
>DATLUQ010000053.1 GCA_035533015.1 Gemmatimonadaceae bacterium
GTTCCCGGCAGTCGCCACCGCCCAATCCACCCGCCTCCTCCACCAGCCCGACGTCAGCGCCCGCTCCGTCGCCTTTGCCTACGCCGGCGACATCTGGATCGTGTCGAAGGATGGCGGCGACGCGCGGCGGCTGACCTCGTCACCCACCGTCGAGAGCGACCCGCACTTCTCGCCCGACGGCAAGTGGCTGGCCTTCACCGGCGAGTACGGCGGCAACCCCGACGTCTACGTGGTGGGGGTGAACGGCGGCACGCCGCGCCGCCTTACGTATCACCCGGGCGCGGATCTGGTGCGCGGCTGGACCCCCGACGGCCAGGACGTCGTCTTCGAATCGCAGCGCACCGGCATGCCCGACGGCGAGCCGCAGCTCTGGACCGTGCCGCTCGCCGGCGGCCTGGCCACGCGGCTTCCCGTGCCCCGCGCGCTGTACGGCGCCATCTCCCCCGACGGTAGCGAGCTGGCCTACCAGCTGGACCGCCCGTGGGAAATCGAGATGCAGCGCTACCGCGGCGGGCAGAACCAGCCCATCCGCGTGATGGATCTCAAGACGTCCGCGATGTACAAGCTGCCGTGGACCGACAGCCGCGACCAGCAGCCCGTCTGGCTGGGCAGCACGATCTACTTCATCTCCGACCGCGACTGGATGGCCAACCTCTGGTCGTACGACACGAAGACCAAGGTGCTCAAGCAGATCACGCATCATCGCAACTACGAGGTGGAGAGCGTGAACGCCGGCGCGGGCCTCGTGGCCTACGAGCAGGCCGGCGACGTGCACCTCTACGATCCGGCCACGGGGCAGGACCGCAAGCTCGACATCCGCGCCAGCGGCGACTTCCCATGGGCCATGCCGCACGCGGCGGACATCTCCAAGGCGCTCACCGCGCCGCAGCTCTCGCCCACCGGTGTGCGCGCGCTGTTCGAAGCGCGCGGCGACGTGATCACGGTGCCCACCGACAAGGGCACGTGGCGGAACCTCACGCACTCGTCGGGTATCGCCGACCGCACGCCCATCTGGTCACCCGACGGCAAGCAGATCGCCTGGTTCAGCGACAGCACGGGCGAGTACGAGCTGATGGTGGGCGATCAGGACGGCCTCACGCCGCCCAGGGCCTACAGGCTGGAGCACCCGACGTACTTCTACTCGCCAGAATGGTCGCCAGACGGCAAGAAGATCCTGTTCACCGACGCCGAGACGAACCTCTGGGTGCTCGACCTCGCGACGGGCCGCGAGACGCACGTGGATCAGGACAACTACACCTGGCCCAACCGCGACCTGGCGCCGTCGTGGTCTCCCGACTCGCGCTGGATTGCCTACCAGAAGCGGCTCCTCGGCTCGCAGTACCACGCCGTCTTCGCGTACGACGTGGCGGACAAGAGCACGCATCAGCTCACCAACGGGCTGTCCGACGTGATCGACCCCACGTGGGACCGCAGCGGCAAGTACCTGTTGTTCCTCGCGTCCACCGACTTCGCGCTCCACACCGGCTGGCTGGACATGAGTTCGTACAACCAGCCCGTGCAGCGCGGGGTGTATCTGGCCGTGCTGTCCAAGTCCGATCCGTCGCCGCTGCTCCCGCAGGCGGGGGACGAGCCGTCCGATTCCGCAAAGGCCGCCACAGCGGCCAGGCCCGACAGCACCAAGCCGGCTCCCAAGCCCGCCGCGGTGCACATCGACTTCGACGGATTCTCGCAGCGCATCGTCGCGCTCGATGTGCCGAGCCGCGACTACGCCGATCTCCACGCCGGAGCCGCGGGCGAGTATTACTACATCGAACACGTGCCCAATCATGCGGACGTCCTGCACCGCTACGACCTCAAGGAGCGGAAGGCGATCGCGCTCGTGGACGCGGCGGCCGAGGACTACGCGCTGTCGTTTGACGGCAAGAAGCTGCTCTATCAGGGCGCGACGCCCATGGGCATGCCCGACGGCCGCTGGGCGGTGGTGGACGCCGCCGGACCTGCGCCGGCGCCGGCCAAGGGGCTGCTCGCCACGTCCGACCTCAAGGTCACCGTGGATCCGATCGCCGAGTGGCGCCAGATCTTCGATGAAGCGTGGCGCATCGAGCGCGACTACCTGTATGTGGCCAACCTGAACGGCGCCGATTGGCCGGCGGTGAAGAAGAAGTACGAGGTCTTTCTGCCGTACGTCCGCCACCGCGCCGACCTCACGACGCTCCTGTCGCAGATGCAGGGCGAACTGACGGTGGGGCATAGCTTCGCCGGCGGCGGCGACCTGCCCAAAGCCGACGCGCTGCCGGCGGGACTGCTCGGCGCGGATCTCGAAGTGGCCAATGGCCGCTATCGCATTGCCAAGATCTACAGCGGCGAGAACTGGAATCCGTCGCTCCGCGCGCCGCTCTCGGCGCCCGGCGTGGACGTGCACCAGGGCGACTACATCCTGAGCGTGAACGGGGTCGATCTGGCGCCGCCGGAAAGTCCGTACGAGGCATTCATCGGCACGGTGGGCAAGCAGGTGCAGCTCCGCGTGAACAGCCGTCCGGTGATGGAGGGTTCGCACGTCGTGACCGTGGTGCCGATCGCCAGTGAAGGCGCGTTGCGCGAGCGCGACTGGATAGAAGGCAACCGCCGCATGGTGGATTCGCTCTCCCACGGGGAGCTCGCGTACGTGTACATCCCCGACACGGGCGAGGGGGGCTACACGAACTTCAACCGATACTACTTCGCGCAACAGAACAAGAAGGGCGCGGTGATCGACGAGCGATTCAATCACGGCGGCAGCATCGCCGATTACATGATCGACATCATGACGCGCCAGCTGCACGGCTACTTCAGCCAGCGGCTGGGCGACCGGTACACCGCGGTCACGGCGCCCGCGGCGGCGATCTGGGGTCCCAAGGTGCTGATCATCAATGAGATGAGCGGTTCGGGCGGCGACATGTTCCCGTACATGTTCCGCGAGATGCACATCGGGCCGTTGGTGGGCACCAAGACGTGGGGCGGGCTGGTGGGATGGGGCGGCGAGCCGCGGTTCGTGGACGGCGGATTCATCAGCGCGCCGAGCACGGGCTTCTACAACCCCGACGGCCAGTGGGACGTGGAGAACAAGGGGGTGCCGCCGGACATCGAGGTGGAGCAGACGCCCGCGGCGCGCAACGCGGGGCACGACCCGCAGCTGGAGCGTGCCGTGGCCGAAGCCATGAAGCTGCTCAAGGAGCACCCGGTGAATCTCAAGCCGGTGCCTCCGGGCCCCGACCGCATGCATCCCAAGGGCGACGGCGGGCGGTAGTCGCTGCACACGAAAGCGCCGGCGGCGGATCTTCCGTCGCCGGCGCTTTCGTGCGTTCTGGACGTTCGTCGCCGGCGATCAGCTCTCGCATCCGAGCATCAATGACTTGGATGCGGACAACCGACGGAGCGAACGGACAACGACGGAGACTTCAAATGATTTTGAAGAAGCGCTGACTGCCCAGTTCAGGCAGTCTCCGTTCGCCGTCCGTTCATTCCGGTGTCGTCCGCATCCAGATCTGAGTCATCCACCCGCGCCAACGGGCTCACCCCGCGCACCGTCAACTCCGAAACGCACCAGAACAACTACAACCGGACCGCGGGCAAGGCGGCGCCGAGCGCCAGTCCCGCCACGTACAGCCAGCCGAACATCCGGTTGTGCACCAGGCACACGCGATGGTACCAGAGGGGCCAGCCCACGTACCCCGCCGGCGGCTGGCTGGGCGCCGGCGCCGACATCACGCGCACCGCGCGGACCGCGCGCGGCGCGGCAAACAGCACGAGCAGCGCGAACGGCGTGAGCGCGCCCGCGGCCACGCCCACCGCGATCACGACGTACATCGCCACCACCGATGCCCGGTTCAGCAGCCGCGCCCGGCGTTCGCCCAGCACCACCGGCAGCGTCCGCTGGTGCTTGCCCGCGTCGAACTGCCGCTGGTCGATGTGCTTGCCCACGAGAATGGACATCACGCCGAGTCCGTACGGAATGGAGGCCAGCAGGGCCGCGTTGGACGCCTGGCCCGCAATCACGTAGTAGCCGCCGGCCACCATGAGCGGGCCCCACACCACGAACGCGGCGAGCTCGCCCAGTCCGAGTTCCTTGAGCGCGCGGGGCGCGGCGTCGTAGGCCCAGAGCAGCAGCGCGCCCACGGCCACGAGCAGCACCGCCGGGAGGCCCCGCAGCGCGATGAAGTACACGCCGATGGCGGCGGCGATCGTGGCCAGCACCGCCAGCCCAGACACGAGCAGTCGCGCGCTCACGGCGCCGCTCAGCAGCGGGTGCACCGTGTAGCGCCGGCGCGGCGAATCGTCGGTGTCGTGGCCGCGCCGGGCGCCGAAATAGTCGTTTGACAGATTGCTGATGGCGTGGAGCACCACGTACCCCACCAGCACGAGCATGAACGGGACGACGGCGAAGCGGCGGTCGGTGAGCGTCAGCAGGCCCGCCAGCAGCGCCGCCTGGAAGGAGATCACGAGGATCACGCTGCGCGCCGAGTAGAGGAATCGCGCGATCGGATCGAGCTGCGCCATCTCCTCGGCAAGCGGCGGATAGAAGCCGGTGAACGCGCGGGCCCATTCGCGGGGGCCGCGCCCGGTGGGGCGGCGGCCGGCCGGAACGACGGCGGATGGTGCAGACGGCGTTTTGGTCATGCCCAAAGATACCGGGCGGCGCGGGCCGGGCCACGCCGTGGCTGGCGCCTCGGGATCGGCCGGCCGGTAGGGAGGGCGCCGGCCTCCCTCTGGCGCTCGGACCCTGGCGAGGGCAGTTTAGCCCGTGCCCGAAACCCCGCATCTCACCGCCGCCCTCAGCGACCGCTATGTCATCGAGCGCGAAATCGGCGCCGGCGGCATGGCCGTGGTGTACCTGGCCCACGACCGCAAGCTGGAGCGGCAGGTGGCGCTCAAGGTGCTGCGCCCGGAGTTGGGCGCCGTGCTCGGCGCCGAGCGATTCCTGACCGAGATCAAGATCTCGGCGCGGCTGGATCATCCGCACATCCTCACGCTCATCGACTCGGGCGACGCCGACGGCATGCTGTACTACGTGCTGCCGTACGTGCGCGGCGAGACACTGCGCGAGAAGCTGGTCCGCGAACATCAGCTGGGGCTGGACGAGGCGTTGGCGATCACCAAGCAGGTGGCCAGCGCGCTGGACTACGCGCACCGCCAGGGGCTGGTGCACCGCGACATCAAGCCGGAGAACATCCTGCTGCAGGAAGGCGAGGCGATGCTCACCGATTTTGGCATCGCGCTCGCCATCAAGGAAGCCGGCGGCAACCGCCTCACGCAGACGGGACTGTCGCTGGGCACGCCGCAGTACATGAGCCCCGAGCAGGCCACCGGCGACCGCGGCATCGACGCCCGCGCCGACGTGTACTCGCTGGCCTCGGTGCTCTACGAGATGCTGGCCGGCGAGCCGCCGGTGACCGGCGCCAGCGCGCAGGCAATGATCGCCAAGCTGATGACGGAGAAGCC
Organism: Gemmatimonadaceae bacterium; assembly: GCA_035533015.1. NCBI lineage: Bacteria > Pseudomonadati > Gemmatimonadota > Gemmatimonadia > Gemmatimonadales > Gemmatimonadaceae > Gemmatimonadaceae bacterium. The sequence goes on from DATLUQ010000053.1 coordinate 5,440, forward strand.
CACGCGTCTGCGCGTGCTGCGCGACACGGTGCCGGAGGGCGTGGACGCCGCCGTGGCCAAGGCGCTCGCCAAGACGCCGGCCGATCGCTTCGCCACCGCGGACGAATTCGCGCGGGCGCTCGACGCGGGGGTCACGCGCGCGAACAGGGCCGCCACGGCGCCCGCGGCCAGGAGCCGCGTGCCGCTGCTCGCCGGCGCCGCGGTGCTCGTGCTGGCGGTCGGCGCGGGTGCGTTCGCCATGCGCGCGCGGTCCGGCCACGACAGCGCGGGCGCCTCGCTCGGGCAGAAGACGCAGTTGACGGTGTCGGGGGGCATCTACTACCCCGCGATCTCACCCGACGGAAAGCAGCTCGCCTTTGCCGCGCGCCACTGCACCGGCGCCGATTGCACCTACTCCATCGTGGAGCAGGACGTGGGCGGCACGACCACGCGGTCGATCCTCGACGGCGCCACGTCGGTGTACGACCTCCATTGGAGTCCGGACCGGCGCAATCTGATCTTCAACGGCACCGTGGGCGGGCGGTTGGCCAGCTATCTCCTGTCGGCACTCGGCGGACCGCCGCGCTTTCTCACCACGGGCGTGGCGGCCTTCTACGCCGACGGCGACTCGCTGCTGCTCGGATCGTCGAATGCGCAGGACTCCGTGTACTGGGTCGGGGTGGCCGGACTGGACGGCGTGGTGCACGACAGCATCGCCGTGCACGGCAAGGGGCAGTTCCTCGCCGGCCTCTCCGCCATTCCCGGCACGCGGTGGATCCTCACGCTCATCGTCCAGGCGCCGCACGGGCTCTGGCAGGTGATCGGCCGCGACGGCAAGGTGGCCGACCACGTGGTCAATCAGTGCACGTGCGGCGGCATCGGCACGGTGGACGCCGTGTGGCTCGACCGCGCCGGCGACGCGGCGGGGGAGTCGGTCGTCCGCATCGCCATCGATCCGGCCACGGGGCACCTGGCCGCGAAGCAGGACACGATGGTCACCGGAATCTTCACCAACGTCTCCATCACCGCCGACGGCGCGAAGATGGTGATGGACCAGGGGGCGCTCGACTACGGGGTGTGGACCACGACGGTGCCGGAGCTGGTGCAGGGCCATCTCACCGAGGACCACCGCTTCGCGCATGCGTCGAACAGCGTCCTCTCGTGGGTCTCGCCCGACGGCGGACGGCTGCTGGTGCGCCGGGTGGTGCCGACCACCGGGGATCACACCGAGGCGCGGTTCAGCGTGCGTCCGTTCGACGGAACGGCGGAAACGCCGCTCCCGGCAACCGGCGCCATTCAACGCGCCACGTGGGTGGACTCGACCTCGGTGGCCACCGTGACGTTGACGCAGAGCGGGAGCACGCACTTCGCGGTAGTCGACGTCCGCACCGGCGCCGAGCGCAACGGGTTCGACGTGCCCGACTCCTCGGTCGCCGGCGCCGTGCCGGTGGCGAACGGCTGGGCCTGGATCCCGATTGCGCGCAACCGGCTGTTCATCGAGCAGAATGGCAAGCGACGGACGGTGGCGCTGCCGGCATGGTACGCCTCGATCTTCTCGGTGATCCCGGATGCGGCGCACGGTCGCGTGTTCGTCGCCGGCTACAACCGCTCCACGGGCGATACGCTCGGCGTGTCGGCCGTGAACGTGGCCGATGGCGCCACGACGCAGTGGGCGTCGGCGTTTGCAGAGGACGGCGAGATCTCACCGCTCGACGGCGGCGCCGTGTTCCTGGCTGTGCACCACACCGAAAACGCGTACGAGTTGTACCGCCTCACGGGTCCTGGTGCAATGCAGCGGCTGGGCGCGCCGCCAATGCCGCTCTTCCAGATCAGCGTTTCGGGCGATCTCAAGCGCGCCACCGTGGTGCAGAGGAACTACAACGCCGACGCCTGGATGTACAACGTCGTGAAGCGCTGACGCGCCGCTACGGAGCAATGCCCATGACGGACCGGATCGTGTCGACCGTCCAGAGAGCCGGAGCGATCCTCCTGCTCACCCTCGCCGCGGCGCCCCTGGCCGCGCAGCACTCCTTAGACGCCCGGGTCGACTCCATCGCCGGCGCCGTGCTCCAGCAGACCGGCGTGCCCAGCGCTTCGGTCGCCGTCGTACGCGACGGCCGCATCGCCTACGCCCACGCCTACGGCGACGCCAAGATCGACCCCGCGACGCCCTCCACCGCCGCCCTCCGCTACAGCATCGGCTCGATCAGCAAGCAGTTCGCCGCCTCGTGCATCCTCCTCCTCCAGCAGGAGGGCAAGCTCTCGCTGGACGACAAGGTCTCGCGCTGGTTCCCCGGCCTGACCCGCGCCAACGAGGTCACCGTCCGCGAGCTGCTCTCGCACACCTCCGGCTATCAGGATTACTGGCCCCAGGACTACGTGCCGCCCTTCATGCTCCAGCCCACCACGGCCCAGGCGATCATGGACCGCTGGGCCAAGCGGCCGCTGGACTTCGCCCCCGGCACGCGGTGGCAGTACAGCAATACGAATTACGTAATAGCCGGCGCCATCGTGGAGAAGGTGAGCGGCGTGCCTTTCTTCGCTTTCCTCCGCACGCACGTCCTGGCGCCGCTGGGCCTCTCCTCCGCGGCCGACATCGACGTGAGCCACGTGACCGAAGCGGAAGCCACGGGCTACATGCGCTTCGCCCTCGGGCCGCTCCACCCCGCGCCCAAGGAAGCGAAGGGCTGGCTGTTCGCCGCCGGCGAGCTGGCCATGACACCGAGCGACCTCGCCACGTGGGACATCGCGATGATGAACGAGCGCCTGCTCGCCCCGGCTTCGTACCACGAGATGGAGACCGAGGTGCGGCTGCGGAGCGGCGTGGGCACGGGATACGGACTCGGCGTGTTCGTGCGCCTGTTCTCGGGCCACCGCCTGATCGAGCACGACGGCGAGGTCTCGGGCTACACCGCCGAGAACATGGTCTTCCCCGACGACCACGCCGCGGTGGTCGTGCTCACCAACCAGGACGCGGCGCCCGCCGCGGCGGCCATCGCCCAGTCCGTCGGCCAGCTCCTCTTCACCACCGAGGACGCCGAAACCAGCGCCCGCGTCGCCCAGGCGCGCCGGATCTTCGTCGGCCTCCAGCAGGGGACGCTCGATCGCTCCCTCTTCACCGGCGACGGCAACGCCTATTTCAGCGCCCAGGCCATCCAGGACTTCGCGTCGAGCCTCGCGCCCCTGGGGGCGCCCCGCGCGTTCACCCAGATCTCCCAGGGCCTGCGCGGCGGGATGGTGCTCCGCGTGTTCCGCGCGGTATTCGCCGATCGGTCGCTGCGCGTCTGGACCTTTCAGACGCCCGACGGCAAGCTCGAACAATACCAGGTAGCCCCCTTCGGAGGCTGATCATATGAGTATCAGAATGTCGTCCGCGATCGTCCTCGCCGCCGCCGCCCTCGCCGCCGCGCGCCCGGCCTCCGCCCAGGGCACGGACACGACGGCCGCCGACACCGCCGGCCCGCACACCACGTTCCGGCTCGCCGATCTCCGCCGCCTGGCGCAGGTGAGCAGCCCCGCGATCAGTCCCGACGGACGGGAGATCGCGGTCATCGTGTCGCGGCCGGACTGGAAGGACGACAAGGCGCGCCGCGAGCTCGACCTGATCGACGTCGCCGACGGCTCCAGCCGCCCCCTGACGTACGAGCGCGACGGCGTCGGCTCGCCCCAGTGGTCGCCCTCGAGCGACCGGCTCGCCTTCGTCGCGCCGGACACGTCCACCAAGAAGGGCCAGATCTGGGTGCTGAGCATGAAGGGCGGCGACCCGATCCGCCTCACCGATTCGAAGACCGGCGTCGCGTCGTACTCGTGGAGCCCCGACGGGCGCACCATCGCCTACGTCGCGCAGGACACCGTGCCCGATCCCAAGGCCATCAAGCACCACGAGGACGGCTTCCAGATCACGCTCGACAACTACCAGATCCGCGCCGCGGTCCAGCCCTGGCATCTGTGGATCATCCCCGCGAACGGCGGCAAGGCCAAGCGCCTCACCGCCGGCCGCTGGAGTCTCGAGACCGAACCTGGCGGCGCGGCGCCGCCCGCGTGGAGCCGCGACGGCAGGTCCCTCGTCGTGGTCCGCCATTCGAGCGTCTGGTTCGGAAATGCCTATCGCTCTTCGCTCGTGCGCGTCGACACCTCGGCGGCCGCCGACTCCACGCCGCAGCTGCTCGTCGGCACGCCCGACACCGCCGCCGTGCGCGTCGGGACTACTGGCGATACGCTGTTCGCGGGGGAGGGCGCCGATCGCCCCGAGTTCGCGCGCACGGGAACCGCGCTCGCGTTCGTGCGCGCCCGCGGCGGCGACCTGAACAACGGCAATGCCGTGTACGTCGCGCGGGACGGCGCGGTGCGCGACGCCACCGCCGACATGGCGCGCAACGTCGGCGGCTTCGCCTGGCTCCCCGACGGCCGGTCCTTCCTGCTCACGGGACAGCTCGGCGCGCGCACGGTCATGTGGACCAAGTCCGACAATGCGCCGGCCCGTCTTCTCGATCTGGGCGACGTGCAGCCCTCGGGAGGGATGAGCGTTTCGGACAGCGGAGCCGTGGCGTTCGTCGGTCGCACGACGGGCCAGCCCGGCCAGCTCTACTACCTGGCCTCGCCGAACGCGACGCCGAAGCAGCTCACCCATTTCAACACGTTCCTCGACTCGCTGCACCTGGGCCGGGTGGACACGGTCGCGTGGGATGGGCCCGACGGCTTTCGCGAGGACGGCGTGCTCACCTATCCCCCGGGTTACGAGAAGGGGACTGAGCTTCCGCTGGTTCTCGTGGTCCACGGCGGTCCGGGGTCGGCGTCCACGGGAATCTTCTCGCCGCTGCCGCAGCTCCTGGCCGCGAAGGGCTTCCTGGTGTTCGAGCCCAACTACCGGGGCAGCACGAATCTCGGCGACCGGTTTCAGCACGCCATCTTCCGCAACACCGGCGACGGTCCCGGCAAGGACGTCATGGCGGGGCTGGCCGCGGTCGAGAAGCTGGGCGTGGTGGATACGAGCCGCATTGGCGTGTCGGGCTGGTCGTACGGCGGCTACATGACCACCTGGCTCACCGGCCATTACCATTTGTGGAAGGCGGCCGTGGCCGGCGCCGCACTCACCGACTGGGTCATGGACTACACCATCGCCTTCTACCAGCAGGGCGATCTGTACTTCTTCGGCGGTTCGCCGTGGAGCAAGGAATACTGGGATATCTGGCGTGAGCAGTCGCCCATCGCCTACGCCCGGAACGTGACCGCGCCCACCCTCGTCATGGGCGACGTCGGCGATCCCAACGTGCCCATCGTGAACAGCCTCGAGTGGTATCACGCCATCCGGGACAACGGCGTCGAGACCCAGTTCTGGGCCTACCCGGCCGACACGCACTTCCCGGGCGACATCGTCCGCCAGACCGACATCTACGGCCGCTGGATCGACTGGATGGTGCGCCATCTCAAACCGGGCGACTGGCAGAAATAGCCGCGATCCCGCGCCACTCCCCGGCGCGCTGGCACAAAGCCGGGCCGGACCGCATCTTTGCCCATGGCCAGCGACATCGCCCGCCTCACCACCGCGCTCGCCGACCGCTACCGCATCGAGCGCGCGCTCGGAGCGGGCGGGATGGCGACCGTCTATCTCGCGCACGACTTCAAGCACGACCGCAAGGTCGCGATCAAGGTCCTGAAGCCCGAGCTGGCCGCGGTATTGGGCGCCGACCGCTTCGTGCAGGAGATCAAGACCACGGCGGCGCTGAGCCACCCGCACATCCTGCCGCTCTTTGATTCGGGCACCGCCGACGGGCAGCTCTACTACGTCATGCCCTACATCGAGGGCGAGACGCTGCGCGAGAAGCTGAACCGCGAGACGCAGCTCGGCATCGACGAGGCGGTGAGAATCACCACCGAGATCGCCGACGCGCTCGACTACGCGCACCGGCACGGCGTGATCCACCGCGATATCAAGCCGGAGAACATCCTGCTGCACGACGGGCGCCCGATGGTGATGGACTTCGGGATCGCGCTCGCCGTGAGCGCGGCCGCTGGCGGGCGGATGACGGAGACCGGACTGAGTCTCGGCACGCCGCACTACATGTCGCCCGAGCAGGCCACGGCGGACAAGGAGATCACCGCCCGCAGCGACATCTACTCGCTGGCCACGGTGCTCTACGAGATGCTCGCCGGCGAGCCCCCGCACACGGGGAACTCGGCGCAGCAGATCATCATGAAGATCGTCACCGAGGATGCCGCTCCGGTCACGAAGCTCCGCAAATCGGTCCCACCGAACGTCGCGGCGGCGCTCGCCAAGGCGCTGGAGAAGTTGCCCGCGGACCGCTTCGGGAGCGCGAAGGCATTTGCCGAGGCGCTGAGCAATCCCGCGTTCACCACCGGCGCCATCGCCGGTGCACCGCCTTCGACGTCGGCGGTCACGCACGCGCCGGCGTTCCGATTGATGACGGCGGTCGCCGTCGTCGCCGTGGTCGTTGCAGCCTGGGGATGGCTGCGGCCGCGGCCCGAGGCCCCGCTCATCCGATACGGCCTCGCGCTGCCCGAGGGCGCGCAGGTGTCGCCGGCAAACCCGCAGGCGCCCGTCGTCGCGTCCGACGGATCCTTCCTCGTCTACATCGGACTCGTGCCCGGTCTGCCGTCCGCGCAGCAGGTCTGGATCAAGCGCCGCGATCGCGCGTCGGCCACCCCCATCTCCGGGACGATCGGCGCCACCGACGTCGCCGTGTCCCCCGACGGGCGCTCGATTGCCTTCACGACGGGTCGCGGGCTCAAGACGGTGACGCTCGCGGGCGGCGCTCCGGTGACGCTGGCCGATTCGGTGAACTCGGGCTTCGGGATCGCCTGGCTCGACGACGGGAACATTGCCTACTCCGGCGTCGCAACCGGCAACGCCCCCGCGCTGCGATTGATTCCCGCCACCGGCGGTCCGAGCCGCGTCATCTCCAGCTCCGACACCCTGGCCTCGATGAATCCGGCGGCGCTTCCCGGGAATCGCGGCATCCTCTTCAGCCGCTGCGGAGGCGGGAGCCCGTGCACGCCGTGGGTCTACGACCTGCGCAAGAACGCCCAGCATCTCGTGGCCGGGATGGTGGGCGCGTTCGACGGAGCGCCGCAGTACACGGCCTCGGGGCAGCTTCTGTACCTCCAGAACGGCGTGCTGATGGCTGCGCCCTTCGACCTCGACGGGCTGCGCGTGACCGGCACTCCGGTCATGCTCGGCGACAGCGCCGCGGCGTTTTCCCTCTCCCGCTCCGGCACCCTCGTCCTCTTCTCGGGGGCGGCCGGCTTCGGCGGCCTGCGCTACCAGTTGGTCTGGGTTGACCGCACGGGGCGCGAGACGCCCGTGGATACGTCGTTCACCTTCCGGCTCACGCAGGCGCTCTCGGATGCCGGGTGGTCCCTCTCGCCAGACGGCACGCGACTCGCCATCGGCCTCAACACCGAGACGGGAGACGCGGTCTGGGTCAAACCGCTCCCGAACGGGCCCGCGTCTCGCATCACCTTCGGCGCGGACGCACAGTACCGTCCGCGTTGGACACCAGACGGCCGGTCGGTGCTCTTCGCCTCCAACCATCTGCCGTACGGCATCTACGAGCGGCGTGCCGACGGTACGGGCGCCGACTCTCTCCTCGTCCGCGCCAGGTTCGCCACGCAGGAGGGCGTGCTGACGCACGACGGCAAGTGGCTGCTCGTGCGTGACGGCGGGAACCCCGGGCCGGGTGGGCGCGACATCTACGGCATCCAGCTCGGCGTGGACACCGCCCTGCGACCGGTGCTCGCCACGCGATTCGACGAGGAGGCGATCGCGCCGTCCCCCGACGGCCACTGGCTGGCGTACCAATCCGACGAAGCGGGGAAGACCGAGGTGTTCATCCGCTCCTTCCCCGACCTCAATCGCGAGAAGCGGCAGGTATCGAGTGGGGGAGGCCGGGCACCGCTCTGGTCGCGCGACGGCCGCGAGCTGTTCTACTTGAGCGGCGACGACGACATGATGGCGGCGCGCGTGGCGATCGTCGGGACGAGCCTCACGGTGGGCGTGCCCGTGAAGCTCTTCCACGTGCCCGCGGACCTGCTGCAGATGGAGACGCTGTACTACACGCCCTGGGACGTGGCGCCCGACGGCCGGTTCATCATGGCCCGCGCGCTCGGCATGCAGGCGGGATCCACCGGCACGATCGTGGTGGCGGAGAACTTCCTGCAGGAACTCGAGGCAAAGGTGAAGCGGTGACGGACGCAACAGCCCGCCTGGCCTTGGCCCTCGCGTCGCGCTACCGCCTCGACCGCCAGATCGGCGCCGGGGCCATGGCCACGGTCTATCTCGCCCAGGACCTCAAGCACCATCGTCCGGTGGCGATCAAGGTCCTCAAGCCCCAACTGACCGCCACGCTCGGCGGCGAACGGTTCCTGCGTGAGGTCGAGATCTCCGCGCGACTCACCCATCCCCTCATCCTCGGTCTCTTCGACTCGGGCGAGCTGGGCGGCTTTCTCTTCTACGTCATGCCGTACGTCGAGGGCGAATCCCTCCGCGCGAGGCTCGATCGCGAAGGACCGCTGCCCGTGGCCGAGGCCTGCCATATCCTGCGCGACGTGGCCGACGCGCTCGCATATGCGCACCGGCATGGCGTCGTGCATCGGGACATCAAGCCCGACAACATCCTCCTGGCCGACGGACACGCCATGATCGCCGACCTTGGCGTGGCCAAGGCCGTGAGCGACGCGTCGGCGGACGACCTGACGCGCGCCCGGCTCACGATGCCGGGGACCACCGTCGGCACCCCGGCCTACATGGCGCCGGAACAGGCCGCTGCCGATCCCGACATCGACGCGCGGGCGGATCTCTACGCTTTTGGCGTCGTGGCGTACGAGATGCTGAGCGGCCGGCCGCCGTTCACTGGTGCCACCACGCAGCAGGTGGTGGCCGCGCACGTCAGCCGCGCGCCAGAGCCGCTGGCCAAGTTCCGCGCCGGGCTCCCCACCGCCGTCGAGGCGCTCGTCATGCAATGCCTGGAAAAGGACCCGGCCAAGCGTCCGCGTGACGCCGGCGCGTTGCTGCCCGTGCTCGAGGCGGCGGCCACGGTGGGCGGTGCCTCGGCGCGGGGCCAGGGGCGCCGCAGTTCGTGGACCTGGGCATCGATCGCCGTTGCGCTGGCCATCGCGGCGGTGGTCGCGTATTTCGCGATGAATCGCGGGACCTGACCCGCGCTCTGGCCCCGAGCGCCGAAGTTGATCTCCCGCGATCGTGCTGCGGGCCCTCGCAGCGCCTCAGTTCGTGGCGGCGCGGCGCGAGGCGATCCATGCGTCCACGCTCCACGGACCGCCGCCGGTGGCCGACAGGTATAGCCACAAGAAGCAGAACAACACCGGCAATTCGCCGTGGTTGAGAATGGGCCAGAACCCCGCCTTGGCGTGCATCTTGAAGTACGCCACCGCCATCTCGCCCGAGAGCACGAACGCCACGGGACGCGTGAACAGGCCGACGAGCAGCAGCAGGCCGCCGAAGGTCTCGAGGATGCCGGCCGTGCCCCACAGCGTGAACAGGTGGAAGGGTGGATGCTGGCCCGCGCCGGGCAGGCCGAACAGCTTCTGCGTGCCGTGCGCCATGAAGACGAAGGCGGCCATGATGCGGAGCAGGCTCAGCAGTCGGGGGGACCATCGGGCGGAGAATGACTGGGACATGAATGCCGGAATAGGGGAACGGAGATGATGCGTCTTGGTAAACCCCGGCCAACTGCACGGAGTTCCGTCCGTGGGCCCGCGGGTTGCCGATGGTCCGCCCGGGTCGCGGGGCACGGAGAAACGCGCCCGTCCGCCAAAACGTAGAATCTCGTAGATTGGAGGACCACCTTCACCTCGCGCGCGGAGTTCTCGATGAATTCAGGCCAGACCTTTGTGCTGCTGATGACCACCGTCATCTGCTCCACGGTCGCCTTCGTCATCACGCCGCACTGATGACGACGCTCGACGCCACCGCCATCGAAGCGCTGCTGCCCCATCGCCATCCCTTCCTGCTCGTCGATCGCATCGAACTCGTGGAGCCGGGCCGCCGCGTGGTGGGGTACAAGCGCATCACGGCCGACGAATGGTGGATGGAGGGCCTCGCGCCCGCGGCCGCCGGCCTCGCCGAGATGCCGCACAGCCTCGTGCTCGAGGCGCTGGCCCAGACCAGTGGGGCGCTGGTGCGCGACCTGCTCGACGGCGCCGACCGCGCGTTGGCCTACTTCATGGGCGCCGATCGCGTGCGGCTGCGCCGCCGCGCCCTGGCGGGCGACCAACTGCAGCTCGACGTCTCGCTCCGCCAGTGGCGCCGCGGCCTCTGCCGGGCGCACGCCCGCGCCTCGATCGATGGCGAAACGGTCCTCTCTGCCGATCTGACGACCGTCGTGCGCGGCGCCTGACGCGCCGCGCTCACCCGGCCAGTCGCGCTTCGATGCGCCGGTCGGGGACGATCCACATCAGCGCCACCGCCACGTACAGCGCGTCGGAGATCCACGGGCTCACGAACGCGAGCGGGATGGCGGCCACGTATAGCAATTCCGATATGTGCTCCTTGCGGCCGCGCCCCACGGCCCGCGCGAGCAGCGAATCGGGGCCGAGTTCGGCGAGGATGGCGCCGAGCAGCACGCGGTACGAGAGCGCCGACAACAGCAGCACCACCCCGTAGACGGCGGTCGGCAGCGCGGCGAAGTGGTTCTCCCCCATCCACCCGGTGACGAAGGGCGTGAGCGACAGCCAGAACAACAGGTGCAGGTTCGCCCACAGGATCTTGCCGTTGATGTGGCCGGCGGCGTGCAGCATGTGGTGGTGGTTGGTCCAGTAGATCCCCAGGAAGGTGAAGCTGAGCACGTAGGTGAGGAACACCGGCAACAGGGGGCGCAGCGCGCCGAGATCGGCCCCCTGGGGCACCCGGAGTTCCAACACCATGATCGTGATCAGAATGGCCAGCACTCCGTCGGTGAACGCTTCGAGCCGTTCCTTGCTCATGTCGTCGCTCCGTGACTTGACGGAACTGCCTGGCGGTCCGCACGTTCATGCGACGCCGTTCCCATGCAGTGGCCTGTACCCCAACCGGAGGTCCCCATGGTAGGCATGCGAGGCCTGTGGCTCCCCATCGTGCTGTCGGCGGTGATCGTGTTCGTGGTGAGTTCCATCATTCACATGATGCTCCCCTGGCACAAGGGCGATTACCCGGCGGTTCCCGACCAGGATAAGGTGCTCGACGCGCTGCGTCCGTTCAACCTTCCCCCCGGCGACTACATGCTCCCACGGTGCAAGGACATGGCGGAGATGAGGACCGACGCGTTCAAGGAGAAGCTGAAGCGCGGGCCGGTGCTCATGATGACCGTGATGCCCAACGGCCAACCCGGCATGGGGTCGAACCTTTCGCTCTGGTTCATCTATGCCCTGGTCGTCAGCTTCTTCTCGGCGTACATCACGGGCCGCGCGCTGCCCTCGGGCGCGACCTATCTCCAAGTCTTCCGGTTCGCCGGCGCCACGGCATTCCTCTCCTACTCGTTGGCGCTCTGGCAGATGTCCATCTGGTATCGCCGCGATTGGAGTCTGACCATCAAGGCGACGATCGACGGATTGATCTACGCCGGCCTCACCGCCGGTACCTTCGGATGGCTCTGGCCGCGATAGGCTGACCGCCACCACGCGCCACGCCAGCGCGATCACCACCGACCGCCGAGTCCCGCCGCGCAGCGGGGCTCGGCGGTCGGCGATTCGGGGCCGCTATCTGGACGATCCGCCCTTCGCCGCCGGATGGGCGACCGTCCCTGCCATGGGAGGAGCGAACCCACGATCAGGCTGGAGGGGCAGGCCGCGATATTTTCCAGGTGGATGCTTCACTTACTCGACCCGTTCCGCCTTCGCCTCGAGAACGCGTGCGATTCGCTCAAGCGAATGGCGAATGCCGACGATCTCAGCCACCAGCCACACCGCCATCAGCAGCGGCAGAAGTACGATGATCCGCGAAAACAGATACGGCACTGGTCCAGAGCCGCCGAAGTTCATGGCGTGGTCCCGGGGAAGGGGATGGATTCCAACGTCCAAGTTCACCTGCAAGGGAATCAGATGACCGCGCGCGGCGCAGCCACGCGCAATCCTCAGCTCCCTTATCAGGTGCAACGAACGTTAGGTTTCAATGCCGTCTAACGAACGCTGAAGCCGACGAGCGACCTATTGATTGCTCGCTTCGCTCGCTTTTATTTGACTCGCTCGCAGCTTAGCTAGTGTCGGTCCTGAAACTCTGATGCGGGCCGTTTCGGTGGTCTGACGCGAGTGACGCGTCCGGGAATGGTGTTCCTCGTACTTGATCGTGCGCCGGAGTCGCACGACGAAGATATTGTTGCGCCAGCAGCCCCGGCCATCCATGCTGATCCGAATGCCTTGATCGCGCAGCAGGCCGGTGAACGCGGCACTGGTAAACTGCGCCGCCTGGTCGGTGTTGAAGATCTCGGGCCGGCCGTACCGGTCACTTGGCTCCGGACCGCCTGCACGGCCCCTCGCCAAATCTGCGCCCCTCACCCACTTTCGAGGGCAGACATCGCCTCCTGACCAGTCCGATATGGCTGTTTCTGGATGGAGACTAAGTAAGAGTCCTGAGAGGTCTTGGCGGTTGGATTGCACAACTTGACACCGGTGGTGCCACCGGCGTTCCGTTCCAATTGCATGTCGTGGTACGACGCCATGCTCGCCCGACGGTCAGATGTTTCTTGATTGTGGAGTTGATCTGATGCGCCTACTTGGCGCGCTGTTGGCGACCTGCCTTGGCTGCGGTGCCACCGCCTGCAATGAGGCACCGAGTGGTCCGGCGCGGCCAAACATTGCAGCGGCCGTGACGGGTGCCGCCGCGGCTGCTCTGCAGCCCGACGGCACCTTCAAACTCGCCTCGCTCCCTCCGGGCTCGGTCACGCCCGCTCAAGCCCGTGCGTTGTCGACCGCGTACGTACACGACGCTGGCATATTCCTGGCTCCTTCATGGGAATATGATC